>CAYPHN010000076.1:0-12614 GCA_964410265.1 uncultured Flavobacteriaceae bacterium
TTGCTATTTGGAATTGGTAATGGTTTAAAAAATACTTTTGAACAAGAATTCGCAAAAGATTCAATGCTTTCTATTTACATATGGACAGGTAAAACAACAAAGCCTTTTAAAGGGCTTCAAAGTGGTAGAAAAATCCAATTTAAAAATGACGATTATCAATACTTAGTAGATAAGTTTGATGACAAAATGCAATCTATAAGCCCTAGAATTCAAAGAAATGTTCAAGCAATTTATAAGGGAGAGCAAAATAATTATACTTTAAGAGCTGTTTATCCCAATTATTTAACCTTAGAGTCGGCAGAAATAGAAAATGGCAGATTTTTAAACATGCTTGATCTAAAAAAAAGAGCAAAGGTAATTGTTATTGGTAAGTTAGTAGAGCAAGACTTATTTGGGCAATTAAGTGCCGTTGGTAAAGAAATTAATTTAGGAGGTATTTCCTATAAAGTTATCGGAACTTTTTCCGACCCAGGGGGTGATAATGATGAAAGATATATTTATGCTCCTTTTACATCCGTTCAAAGACTTTATGGAAATAGTGATGAATTGAATGATTTTGGAATAACTTATGACCCAAAACTATCCGTTGACCAAGCCATAGCATTTGGAAAACAGATGAGTAAATCTTTAAAAGACAAACATAGCGTAGACCCTAGAGATCAAGGTGCAATAAGAGTATACAATTATGCCGAAGGAAACAAGCAGGTTTCTATGATGATGTTAGTTTTAAACATCATTATTTTATTTATTGGTATTGGAACTTTAATTGCAGGTGTAATAGGAATAAGTAATATAATGGTTTATATCGTTAAAGAAAGAACGAAAGAATTGGGAATTAGAAAAGCCTTAGGTGCAACACCTAAATCAATAATTGGCATGATAATGCTTGAATCGATTTTTATAACAACCCTAGCTGGCTATTTTGGCTTATTATTAGGAACAACTATATTAAATTTAATTGGTGATAGTCTTGAAGATTACTTTATAGTAAACCCAAGTGTTGAAACTTATGTAGTAGTAGGTGCTACTATCGTTTTGGTAATTGCTGGTACAATTGCTGGTTATTTACCAGCAAAAAGAGCAGCACGGATTAAACCAGTAGAAGCTTTAAACGACGAATAAATATGAAAAGTTTTATTTTTGACAAAGATACCTGGCAAGAAATATTTGATGGTATTAGTAAGAATAAAGTACGAACTGCAATAACCGTAATTGGAGTAATGTGGGGTTTGTTTTTATTGGTTGTTTTATTAGGAGCAGCTAGAGGGATGGAAAATAATTTCAACAAACTATTTGGGAGTTTTGCTACAAACAGTGTGTTTATATGGGGGCAATCAACAAGCAAACCTTTTAAAGGTTTTCAAGAAGGAAAACGAATCACCTTAAAAATGTCTGATGTTGAGCACATAAGATCCGAAATTAAAGGAATCGAGTTTGTTGTACCAAGATACAGAACCCAAAGTGAATTGGTTCATAAGTTTAAATCAACAACCTTAGGTGTTTTTGGAGATTTTCCTTTATTAGATAAAGTTGCGAAAAAAAGACTTGTTTATGGCAGGTGGATTAATCAAAATGATATTGATGAAAAAAGAAAAATTTGTGTACTGGAAGATGATACCTATAAACAATTATTTGATAAAAATGAATATCCAATAGGAGCATACATTAAAATAAACAATGTAAATTATAAAGTGGTAGGATTGTATAAAGATAAGATGAAAATGGGGGGGCCTGGAGGAGGAGTTCACATTCCTTTTTCAACATTTCGTCAAGTTTACAATAGAGGGAATAATATTGGATGGATGATGGTTACAGGTAAGCCAGATATTGATATAAAACAAATGGAAGCCGATATAAAGCTAATGCTTAAAAATTTACACAAAGTTCATCCAGATGATGTAAGAGCATTTGGTAGTTTTAATTTAGCAAAAGAAATAAAAAAAATAACAGGGTTTCTTACTGGAATGCAGTTTTTAACTTGGTTTGTTGGTATTGCAACCCTAATTGCAGGTGTTTTTGCCATTGGTAATATTTTGTTGATTACTGTTAAAGAAAGAACAAGTGAAATTGGAATACGTAGAGCCTTGGGCGCAAAACCATGGGAAATTAAACGTCATATTATATTAGAATCCATTTTTCTGACCACCTTGGCAGGCTCTTTAGGTATCATTGGAGGTGGAGGTGTTTTGATGCTCATTGACAGTTTTTTTGGTAGTGGTGAAGATGCGACATTAATAAATCCAACAGTTGATATACCTATAATATTAATTGCATTTTCAACTATTATTATATTGGGTACTTTAATAGGAATGATTCCGGCACAAATAGCCGTTAGTATTAAGCCTATCGATGCATTAAGAGATGAATAATTAAACATAAATATTAAAATAATGAAAAAAAAAATAATTTTTGGAGGAATCGCAGCAGCATTACTAGTTGTTTTAATTTGGTTTGGAAAGAAAAACTCTAAATCTATAATTGAATACGATACAGAAAAGCCTTTTAGAACTAATATTGTTAGAAAAACTGTTGCTACTGGTAAAGTTATACCTCTTGAGGAAGTTGAAATTAAACCACAGATTTCAGGAATTATAGAAAAAATATTTGTTGAAGAGGGTGCTAATGTAAATAAGGGTGACCTTATAGCCAAAGTAAGAGTTGTACCAAATGAGCAAGCCTTAACCGGTGCGCAAGGAAGAGTAAGAAAAGCACAATTACAATTAGAAAACGCTAAGATCATATACAATAGGAATTTAAAATTGTTTGAAAGTGGGGTTATTTCAAAAAGAGATTTTGAAGTTTTAGAATTGTCTTATAATCAGGCAAAAGAAGACGTAATCAATGCGAAAAATGATTATCAAATTATTAAAAGAGGCTTTACAGGTTCAGGTGGCTCAGCAAATACAAATATTAGAGCAACTACTTCTGGTATGGTGTTGGAAATTCCTGTAAAAGAAGGTTACCAAGTAATTCAAAGTAATAATTTTAATGACGGTACAACCATAGCATCTATAGCAGATATGAGTAAAATGATATTTGAAGGGAAAGTTGATGAAGCTGAAGTAGCTAAATTAAATGTAGGTACAATTATTGAAGTAGGTCTAGGAGCTATTGACAACAAAAAATTTCCTGCAACATTAAACTTTATCGCTCCTAAAGGAACTGAAGAGAGTGGAGCAGTTCAATTTAAAATTAAAGCCGACATTACTTTAGATAAAGCCTATTTTGTTAGAGCGGGTTATAGTGCTAATGCAGATATTGTTTTAGAACAAAAAGATAGTGTATTGTCTATAAAAGAATCTTTATTACAATTAGATAAAAAAACAGAAAAGCCATATGTTGAAGTTAAAGTAGGTGAACAGGAGTATGAAAGAAAAGATATTAAACTAGGAATATCTGATGGTATTAATGTTGAGATTGATTCGGGATTAACAGCTGATGACGAAATTAAAATTTGGAATAAAACTTCTAAAAAAGAAAAAAAGAAAAAAGAAGATTAAACGAAAGTTTTAGTATTTCACCTCGCAATTGCGAGGTTTTTTTTGATTTTTTTTAAAATAATGATAATTATCAATAGTTAATTCAGTTTTTTTTTCGAAATTTAGGGTATTATTAATTTAAACACATTTTTAGATATGGAGATAAAATTAGTTTATTTAAGCGATTTAAAGTTTAATTTGAAAATTTGGAAAAAAGAGTTAAAATTTCATTTGAATGAATTAGAAAAATTTGAAAAAAAATTAGAAGATATTGCTAGCAGGGGTTTAGGTATTGATGCCATGGCACCATTAGAAGGTTTTCAAAATAAGTTAATTTATGAAAAAGAAGTAATTGGTAAGATATTACAGCGAATTAGAATGAAAAGGCGAATTATTGAAACTTCTGATATTAGTGAAGAAATTGATGGTCGATTAAGAAATCAACAAACATCATTGAAAGGCGATATGAAAATTTATATCAAATTACATTACGAATTGAAAGAAGATTTGATGGACTATTTTTTAAGATGGTTATAATATAAAGTTAAAAGCTTGCTGTTACAGTAAAAGATGGACCTTGGAATTGCATAGAAAAATCTCCTTTCCATGAATCCTTGTCAACATCTGCAGCTATTTGTAAGAATTTATAGTTTAAACTAAAGCCTATATTGTTAAATGCTTGATAATTAACACCAGGGTTAATGTTCCATAATACCCCTGAAATATCACCAATTTTAATTCCAAACCAATCCATTCTAGCGGTAAGAGCCCATTTTTCTGTTGGCGCATAAAAATACCAAAAACCAATGTTTGGTAACGGTAATATAACAGACACTTCACTTCTTTTAAATGATATATTTTCATCATCTTCACCTGAATTAAATATAGCATTTCCCTCAATAAACACACCAACATTAAGCGCATGAAACCCAAGACCACCACCAAATTCATGTTTATCACCTCTACTGATTACCCTACCAAAAAATATTTTAAATAAAGATAATCCAAAACCACCTTCTATTTTACTCCCTGCTTTGAAAATTAAATCTTCCCACTCAATGTCCTCTTCCAATACAGCTTTATTATCGCTCCCAATTCTAAAATAATCTCCACTTACTGACCATTTCTTGTTTTTTGAAAACCGCCACATAAAGTTAAAAGTAAAGGTATTTTGAATACCTTCTAATTTAAATGTTTCGCTAAAATCTATATCATCACTAATGGTGGTAATTAGAGACCCATCTGCGCCCAATTTAACTTGTTTGAAAGGGCTAAAAACACCAGCACTTGCTAAAAATTTATCTGTTAAAATAGGGTTTCGCTTGGCATCATTTTGAGATAAGATTATTTGAACAGATAGAATAAATACTAAAACAATAAACAACTTCATATAATAAAATATTTTACTTTGAAATCAAAAATATAAAAAATCAATATAGGTTTTTTATAAACTGTTTTATTTATATGTGAGTTACTGTGAGTTTATATTTTTTTTACATTAGGAGCTTTTCAAAGCCACCCTTTAAGAAGGTGTGATTTTTACTTTTAACAAATCATTAATAATTCTATTTACATCGTTTTTAAGAAGCACTTTAGATAATATTTTCCTTGCCTTATTATCAAAATCTGGTATTAGTTCTAACAACTCCTTTTTAGCTTTTATCGCTTCATCCGTTTGATTAAGGTTTATAAGTGCTAAAAAACGACATAAAGAATCGATAAAAGAACCAGTGATATTAATTCTATTGGCTTCAACCAATGCTTCTTTATATTTGCCTTTTCGATAAAAATCAAGAAATGGACCCGCATGAAAATAGCCTGGGTAGCTTATGGCGTATTTTTGTGCTTGTCTAATCATTTTCAAACCACGCTCACTCTCTCCCAAATAGACCAAATAAAGTCCATTTTCACCATTCATAATATTTGATGGATTCAGCTCTTGAGCTTTTGATACTGCCTGTTTAAATTTATCTATTTGTTTTGACCTGAACGCTATGTACGCCCAGTTACTTTGTATCAAAACACTGTTGGGGTCAAGTTTTAGAGCTCTCTTAATATATTCATGTGCTATAGTAAAAGACTTTAATGAATCCGCTCCAAATGACAGATGTTCATTTACATAAAGCGCACCTAAAGCAGACCATGCTAAACCATAATCAGGATCATTTTTAACGGTTTGAGATAATGCATTTTTGGCTACTAAGAACTCATCATATGTAAGATGTTTTAAATATTTATAATACTGTAAAATACTTTTGTGAGAAGATAAGTTTTTAGGGAGTGAAGGTGAAGTTTTTGATAAAACCTGTGTATGAACCGCGCCATAAATACTTCCTATTTTTTTAGAAATATCATTGCAAATCTCGTATTCAACATTAATTAAACTTTCTTCATCTATTATCTTTTTATAGCATTTAGCCCAAATTAATTTACCTGTTCTATAATCAGATAATCGAGCATTAAGAATAAATAAACTGTCTGATTTATCAAGAGTTCCATTAAAAGCAAATAAGAAATCGTTCTTGTTAAATCTATTTAAATCTATCGTTTTTTGATTGTTGCTTATTGGGCCGTAAATTTCTATTTCAGAAAATCTGGAACTTAAAACTGAAATTTCTTCTGTAATTCCATTTGCCCAAATATCATTTTCTTTTTTTAAAGTCAAATTTTTAATTTCAAAAAACAAAATAGCAGGTTTGTTAATCGAAATCTTGTTTTCTTTGAAATTATTATAGAATAAAGTACTCCCTAAAGCAAATAATATAACAAATAACAAAATGGTTTTATAGTTTAATGGTGGTTTTAGAAAAGATTTATACAAGCTAGAAACCGAATTTTTTATAATTTCAAATTCCGGAATATAAGACCCCTTTGGCACAGTAATTCTAATAAGATCATTTTCACCCTCAGAAGCGTAATAGGAAAACAATTCTTTTCTCAATTTGCCTGCGGTGATTCTTACTATAGTGTCTTTTTGGGGGTCAAAACTAGATTCTCTTCCAAATGCTTCAACAGCAATATTATAGGCTTTAATATCTTTTTGTTTTTTTTCAATAGTCTGATTAACAATGTATTGTAAAAATTGTCTTAATAATAAAGAGGATGCAAATGAAGGTGATTTAAATACCTTCTTTATTTGCTTTTGAATATCTTCATGAGTTATCATTAAATTTCTGCTATTAAGAATTGCTAAAGTAACATTTCTTGGGAAAACTCACAGTAACTCACATGTAAAAATCCCACAATAGCTTTATACAAGCTTTTAATACAATATTTTTGATGAGCGATTAAAAATAATACATACATAAATTAATAGAAAATGAAAACCATTAAAATAATTATACTGCCATTATTAATTGCTTTTACAATTTCATGTAGCACTAGTACAAATATCACAAATAGTTGGGCAATACCAAAAGCAGGGGAGACGCCAATTAAAGGAAAAGTAGCGGTACTGGTTAAAATTGATGATTATACTTTAAGGCGAAACTTTGAAGACAAAATCACGCAAGCTCTAAAAAATGAAGGATTGAATGCAATTTCTTCCTATAATCATTTTACAAAAAATGATTTGAGCAATGAAGATGCTTTGATGGCCAAAGTAAATCAATTGGGTATAGAAGCAGCCCTAGCTTTTTTTCCGGTTTCACAAAAAATAAAAAACACTTATGCTCCTACTGTTAGCGCCAGAGTTGGCGTACCTGTTGATTTCGGTTTAGGTCCAATTTTTTTAGGTGCCAGTGTTCCTATTGCTGGGGGTAGTTATTCTGAGTTGATAGCTAATCTTGAAGTATTATTCTATGTTAAAGATAAGAACGACCCTATCTATAGTGCTACAATTTCTGGTTCTGCTGATGATACAAGCCATTTTATTAAAAGTGTTTCAGATCTTGTTATTGATGATTTAAAAATGAAAAAAATAATAAAAAAATAAAGATGAAAATTAAAAATGTAATCGTTTTCCTGTTAGTATTACTCATGGTAGGTTGCCAAAAAAGCAATACCAATAAAAACTCAGAAACCAAATCAAATATTGCTGACAAAGTTTTTACAAACGGAAAAATTTATACAGTAAATGAAAAACAACCCTGGGCAGAGGCACTAGCAATAAAGGGCAACAAAATTATTTTTGTTGGTTCAAATTATGATGCTAAAATATTAATTGGAGAAAACACTAAAGTCATCAAGCTCAATGGTAAAATGATGTTACCTGGGCTTAATGATACACATACTCATGTTCGTATTGGGGGTCAAATGAATTCGGTTATGTTAAACCTCTTTGATGTTCAAGGAGGAAGAAAATCAGTATTGGAAGCAATTAAAAAATACGCAGATGGTTTGGAGCCTGATGAATGGGTATTAGGTACAGGTTGGATGTATGACGACTTTAATCCCCCACCAACTCGACAGGAACTTGATGCAGTAACTGGTGGGCGACCAGCCACCATCTCTTCCGAGAGTCAACATACAGGATGGTATAACACCAAAGCACTGGAGCATTTTGGAATTACAAATAAAACACCTAATCCTCCAGGAGGTATTATTGTACGCGATAAACAAGGTGTTGCCACTGGAGTATTACAAGAGAAAGCACAAATCAAGTATGGGGCAACAGCAACTCCAAAACTCTTCACCAAAGAACAACAAGAAACTGCTCTTAAAAAAGGTATAGATATGTTAAATCAAGAAGGGATTACTTCTATTATAGATGCGGCAGCTGAATCAAAAGAGGGAGCTGATAATGTATATAAACGCCTGAAAGATAAAGGCGAATTAAATGCTCGAGCCGATCTTGCCTTGCTTTTTATACCCTCTAAAAATATACAAAAAAGTATAGATAAATTATTGATCCGCCATGATGAAGGGAATGACTTGTTGAAAATTAGAACAATTAAACTATTTGTTGACGGTATTCCTGGTAAAACAGCTTTGATGTTTAAACCGTATAATGATGGTACGCAGGGGCTCGCAAATTATAAGCAAGAACAGCTCAATACCGTTATTAATACACTTACAGAAAATGGTTTCCGTATTATGGTACATTGTCAGGGAGATAAAGGAATTACAATGACAATCAACGCATTTGAGTATGCTGATAAAACAGGAGAACCTCTAGGGAAAGATCACTATAATATGCTTACTCACTTAGACCATCTTCGTTTACAAGACATCCCTCGTATGAAAGCATTGGGTTTAATTGCACAAATACAACCGCACTGGCCATCTATGTCGAGATATACTGAAACCGTAACAAAGCCACAGGTTGGAGCGGAGAGGTTTGAGAAAATGTACCCCTTTGCTGAATTGAATGATGCAGGCGTTATGCTCACAGCTGGTGCTGACTGGCCAACGGGGCCTATTATTAGCCCATGGACACTCATCGAAACGGGTATAACACGTCAGGAAGCAGGCGGTAAAACACCTGTTTTTCCAGGCAAAAAGCTGAATTTAAATACTTTAATAAGAGCATTTACTATCAATGGTGCAAAATTGATGTTTAATGACAAGTTTACAGGAAGTTTGGAGGTTGGTAAAAAAGCGGACTTGATTGTTATAAATCAAAACTTATTCGAAATCCCTGTTACCGATATTCATAAAACTAAAGTTCTACTTACTATGCTTGACGGTAAACCAGTTTATGGAGATTTGATATCTAAGTAATTAAAAATTTATAGTTGTGAAATTACACAAGAAGGTAGTTAAAAAATAAATTAATGTATTGGATCTATTTACTATTAGCAGGTTTGTTTGAAATAGGCTGGCCTGTTGGTTTAAAAATGGCTCAGGAAGAAAATACTCGCAGTAGAGGGTTAATCATTGCAGTTGTATTTATGGCTATAAGTGGTTTTTTATTATGGTTGGCTCAAAAGCAGATTCCAATCGGTACTGCATATGCCGTTTGGACTGGTATAGGAGCGGTAGGTACTTTTCTTGTAGGAATATATTTTTATGATGACCCTTCCAGTTTAGGCAGATATCTTGGTGTTTTACTTATTATATCAGGTGTTATTGTATTAAAATTTTCTCATTAACATAGGCTATAAAAACAAAGAAATTAAAACATGCTAAATAACTAATTATTGGCTTTATTTATACATTAACCTTTAAATTCAAATAATAAAAGACAAATTATTATGAAAAGATTCACTTATTTTCTAATCTTAATTTTGTTTACTGTTGCTGTAGGGTGTAACACAAATAGTCAAAATTAGATAAACAATACAAACATAGCGGACAAGGTTTTTACAAACGGAAAAATCTATACCGTTAATAAAACCTTGCCTTGGGCAGAAACCATAGCCATAAAAGGAAATAAAATTATTTTTGTTGGTACTAATGAAGATGCAAAAAAACATATAGGTAGTACAACTAAAATATTTGATTTAAAAGGTAAAATGATGTTACCCGGGTTTATAGATACGCATCAACATATGATGATGGGGGCAACTATTACAGCCGGTTTAAACTTAGTGGATGCACTTACCTATGCCGATCATATAAAAATTTTGAAAGAATATAAGAAAACCAACCCAAATGAAAAAGAAGTAGTAGGCTTTGGTTATAAGCCTTTTGCATTTGATAATGGTATGAAGCGAGAAGTTTTAGATGAAATATTTGGCAATGATGTAGCTGTTGTATTATTAGAAATATCTGGTCATGCAGGCTGGGCTAGTACAAAAGCACTTAAACAATCCGGTAATTTTGATAACCCAGAAGAATTAATGCCAAACTTTTCTTTTTTTGAGAAAGATAAAAATGGAAAAGCTACGGGTTATATTGTGGAAACTCCTCAAGCAGCAGCCTTGATGAAACAATTTGTTGATTATGATTATGATTATATAAGATCTCAAACAGAGAAACAAACAATTAAAAATTCCGAAGCAGGCATAACCTCAGTATATGATGCAGGTGTCCCAGGTCTTTTAAATAATGAGCTGGAAGCACTCTCTATTTATACAGATTTAGCATCTGAAAACATACTGAAACAACGTGTTTTTGCTAGCATATATCATAATAGCACAAAACAAACCCCTATAAATGAGTTATTACGTTGGGATTCAATAGGTTTTAATGATCGATCTCCTTATGTTGAAGCTAAAATATTGAAAATGAATATTGATGGCGAACCATTTCAATATACAATGAGAATGTTAGAACCGTACAACAACCGCCCGGGAGTTTATGGAACTAATATATTTGAAGATCAATATGTTTATACCGTTTTACAAAGAGCAGTGGAAAACAATATAGATGTACATTCACATGCCATGGGAGATTATGGTGTGCGTGTTTACCTTGATGCAATTGAAAAATTAAAAAAAGAGTTTCCAAATTCTACAACCCGTTTTTCATTAGCACATACATTTATGATTGATAAAGCCGATAGAGCTCGATTTGCTAAACTAGATGTAGTAGCATCTTTTGCAGGGCATTGGATTGCTTTTACACCTGAGGCAAAAGAGTTAGAGCCATTAATAGGAGATAGAATTTACGATATTTACCCTGCAAAACCTTTACTTGAAGCAGGTGCTAGGATAAGTACGGGTTCAGATTTTGCAGCTTCAGGTTTTTTATCTACGTATAAAATATTACCTCAAATTGAAGGCTTGATTACCAGAAAGCAGTATAATTTGGATGGCGCAGAGCAATTACCACCTGCTAACTATGCAATAACACTTGAAGAAGCTCTTCAAGCAGCAACAATAAATGGTGCATACCAACTGCACAAAGAAAACGAATTAGGATCTATAGAGGTTGATAAACTAGCTGATTTAATAATTCTAGATAAAAACCTATTTGATGTTCAACCGGAAGAAATTTCAGATATTAAAGTAATTGCTACTCTAATGGATGGAGCGTTTACTTTTAACAATCTTGACTAAAAAACAACTATAGTATGGTTAGATTGTTAAAAAATATTATTGTGGTAATTATTGCCATATTTTTTCTTAATGCAGAAGCTCAAATAGTTTCAGGTCATTATGGTCCTGGATTATTTGGCATAAAATCTGCGCATGGTTTTCCAACAGGTTTTTCATACTTTAATGTTACACATCTTTATTACGCTGGAGAATATAAAGACAATGATGGTAAAATTTCAAATCTTGAAAAACCTATTAATGTGATTGCAAATATTAGTGGAGGTGTTTGGGGTACAAGACTAGATAAGTTTAATGCAAATTATAGTGCTGCAATAATTTTACCCTTTACAAACCTGGCCCCAAACCCGGAAACTTTAGAATTAGACCCAGAAGGTGTTGGTTTAGGCGATATAAATATTATACCATTAATGTTAGCCTGGAACTTCAACCGAATTGCTATCAACACTCGATATACTGTGTGGGTTCCAACAGGAAGTTTCGATTCAGAATCGAAAAATAATAAAGGCAAAGGCTTTTGGTCACATAATTTTGGCTTGGGAGTAACCCTATATTTAGATAAGGCAAAATCTTGGAATATAAATTGGATGAATACTATGGAGTTAAACGGAAAACTAAAAGAAACCAATATTACCCCACCCAATGTTTGGGTTAGTGAATGGGGCATTGGCAAAACTTTTGACAGCTCCTTTAATATAGGATTAATAGGATATAGCAATAGGCAAATTACCAATCAAAAAGGTGGTAATATTCCTGAAAACTGGAATAATTATAAAGTAAACGCGTTAGGTATGGAATTTAATTACAGAACCAAAAGTAAATGGGTTTTCACCACACGTTGGTATTTGGAGTATTTAGGGATTAATAGACCTGAAGGAACAGCAATTAGATTTATTCTAATGAAGAATTTTTAAAAAATGGAATTTAAAGTTTCAAGTTTTTGGTTATTTATATTATCTATTTTCTCAATATCTTTAGTGTCACAAGAGAATAGAAATAATAGTATTAAGGCTTTTAATGACGAAATAAATATAGATAGTCTAGAGTCTAAAAATATCGATAGATTTAATAGGTGGGCTTTTTCTGAAGATAAACACGATGCTTTCTTTTACTTAGCTCCAATGTATCAATACGGTACAGGATTCCAAGATAATGCTTATAATTTACATCATGATTTTGGTGTTATGTATAGATGGTTTATATCAATAGTCCGTTAAGGTTTGCATTAAACAGTTGATTATCAATAAAATAAGTT
>CAYPHN010000077.1:0-1236 GCA_964410265.1 uncultured Flavobacteriaceae bacterium
GGCAATTCAGCCCTGTGCCAAGAGCACAGGGATTTCTTGCCATTTCTTTAAAAGCCGATTCGGCACTTTTTATCGCACTATTTGCCAATGTAATTGCTTGGGCTATATGCATATCTTTATTTTCATCGAAGTTTTTTGTCACTTTAGCAACAATAGTCATGTCTGGATCTGGATGCCTGTTGATATATCTATCTAATCTATCCCAGCTTACTTTTAATTCGGCATGCGTCTTTTTTAATTGATAAGCCTCATCGGTAATCAACTTGACATAACCAAGGTCTCCACCACCCCATTCATTAAATATTCTTATTGCCACAGGTATCGATTCGTCTAATTTTGCTTCATTCGATATAATCATATTCCCATCACCACTTCTACCACGAAATTTATCATAAATTTTCCATTTATCCATGCTTCTCCTCTTTCATTCGCATTTACAAGTATCCTAACCGCTCTTCCTTCTACTTTAAATCCATCAATTTCTTTGGGTAATTTAATTGTAGTTCGGTACCAAGCATGTTCGCTTTCACCTTCCCAACCTTTCCCTGTTGTTCTATCTTCCCACTTAGAATCATCAAAAATCGATTTTATATGCATCATCATCTTCACCATGTAATTTAAATTTCCAATCTTTAACATAAACTCCTCCTTTTGGAGCTATTATATTAAACGAAGATAAAAAGGCACCATAACCTTTAGGCATTCCAACTAGTCTCGCATAATAAAAACGACTATTGTACCCACCATTTTTTGTTTTTATCTCTACGGAGTATTTGCTCCCTGCTTTCGCTGACAAAGCCAAAACACCCCTACCTGAATAATCATGGCATCTAAATAATTCTTTGCCGTTTACATATACTATTGCCGATGGTGAAACATTAATATGTAAAATAACATCTAAACCATTAAACTCATTTGGAATAACTATTTCTTTTTTAAACCACTTTATTCCATTTTTCTCCCAGTTTGGTACATTTAAAGTTTCCGGTTCCCAGATGGATGGTTTATCTTTTAGTACTTTGTCCATAGAAAGTTCTCCCTTATGGGAAAGCCATGCATTCATGTCCACATAAGGGTGGGGTTCTAATTCTTGTACAAGCATGTTATTTTGTGCAAAAGCATGACTTGCAACCAATAATATAATGAGTCCCGTTTTTAACAAAATTTTTTTCATTTTAATCTATTTAATTTAGGGCACTTCTATTAACTCATTTACTCACTTCTCTTCTATTTTTT
>CAYPHN010000077.1:1246-12545 GCA_964410265.1 uncultured Flavobacteriaceae bacterium
GGAGTTCATGATGTGCTCCGCAGTTCTTTTAAAAAACAAAGATAAGTTATAAGATGTGAAGTGATTTTTTTTTAAAATAGCCATAGCTATTTTAAAAAATAAATTACGAGCATATTGTTTCTTATCTTTATTCCTATAAGGTTTTTAGAGCTCCCCTTATACTTCACAAAATTTCCTTGCATTATCTAGATAGTGCTTTAAAAATTTTGAATTGTCTAAGGAAAGCTCTAAAAATTTTAATGCTAAGGAGTTAATAGAGGCGCCCTATACTTAACCAGTATATTCTATTAAAAAAATTACTTGGTATCTCTTCTTTTTATTTCAATAGTATCAAATTCATTTCCATCGATATCTATTACATGTAAAACAGCGGTATCTTTATTTACTTCTACATTTACAAAATGCTCAATTTCTTTGTATTTTACAGTTTCCGGTTGTGGTGCATCTACTTTATATAATGGAGCACCTGCACCTGCAGCTGTAATAAAATGTACACCGTTATCTATGGCATGATGATAATGATGGTCATGACCATTTAAAAAAACCTGAACCCCATGACGAGCAAAAATATCTCCCCAAAATTTTCTAGCCATTTTAGATTCTTCCACACGACTTTTCTTTACACTGTATAAAGGTAAATGTTGAAAAACAAATATAAACCCAGCATCTTTATTTAATTTTAGCACATTTTCTAACCAAATTTTTTGCGTTTTTAAATAATCAATTCCTGAATCATACCAAAATTGGTCTTGTTTATCCCCTGTAACATAGGCTGGAATAGTTGTTCTTAAGCCTTCACTATCCAAAACTATAAAAAGAGCATCTCCAACAGTAAAATAATAATATCTTTCATTATTCGGTAAATCAAAAAAGTCGTAATAATAAGGTGAGTCTTTTTCATGATTTCCCAAAACAGGGTAATAAGGAGTGTTTTTCATAAATTCTTTGTTCACCTTAAAAAAAGCCTCCCAATCACCAATAGACAACCCATTGCCAACCAAATCGCCTGAGTTTATTACAAATCTTGGATTCTTTTCTTGGATTTTTTTTACAATTTTTGCATGCACATCATGTCTACTACGCGAATCACCAATGGCCACAAAATTAAATGGAATTGATTTATCAGGAAAAGTAGTCAATATACCCTTGCCTTCATCCGACCCATCGTTAAGCACATCATAGGCATATTTTGTATTTGGTTTTAAATTTGCCAAATGAATTTTATGTTGCTTGTAACTTCTAATAGTATCTATTTTACCATTAGGTAAAGTAATTGTGGACTCCCCTTCTATGGTTGACCAACATAAAGTAGCATCTTTTGTACTCATTTGTTGAATATACGGACCAAATGCTATTTTTTGATCATTTTGGGCTTGAAGAAAAAAAATGGAGAGTAGGGAAATTATTATTATTGAATTTTTCATAATAAAAAGATTTAATAAAATGGACAATTAATTTATAAAAATAGGCATATTAAAAAAAAAGACTACTTAGAAAAGTAGTCTTTTTTAACCAAACAATTTAAACCAAACATTAATTAATACCACAAATATATTTTAATTTAATATCAATCAATTCTATAATTTTATTAAATACATATAATATTTTAACCCTCCATTTAAATTAATAAATATAATTTTGTCTTTGAAGTTAAAATTCCAAGGATAGGTCTTAATTTTAATAAAAAAAATAAAGTAAGTTTTATGAATATTAAAATAGTATTAGGAATAGATTTTGGTTCTACTGCCGTACGAGTTCTTACCATGGATTTAAAAAGCGGAAATGTATTAAATTCTGTTGAACAATTTTATAAAGAAGGATTGAACGGCATTTATCTTTTAGATTCGAACAGTTTGCTTGCACGTCAAAGCGCAGTTGATTATGTAAGTTCTATGAAAAGTGCTTTGCAAAAAGCAAAAATAAAAAATATGGAACTTGGTATTCCTATGTCTGCCGTTTCCGGAATTGGAGTCGATGCAACCGGTTCAACACCTTTACCTGTAACCAAAACAATCGAACCATTATCTAAATTAGAACCATTTAAAAATAATTTAAATGCCTATGCCTGGATGTGGAAAGATCACACTTCACATAAAGAAGCCGATTTGATTAGTGAGATAATTCTGAAAAAAAGACCGCAATACATGGATAAAATTGGTGGAGCCTATTCTTCTGAATGGTTCTGGGCTAAAATTTTACATTGTCGCAATGAAGATAAAGAGGTTTTTGACGCGGCTTATACTTGGCTAGAATTAAGTGATTATATCCCAGCAATTCTAGCGGGATTAACAGATGTTGACCAAGTTAAAAGAAATATTTGTGCTGCAGGTCACAAAGCACTTTACAACGAAGCATGGGGAGGTTTTCCTGACAAAGAATTTATAGAAACCTTACATCCAGACCTTACAAAAATATTGAACTCCTTACCAAATAAAACATATTCCAACGATCATAACAGTGGTACATTATCCAAAGCTTGGGCAGATGAATATGGTATGCAAGAAGGTATCCCAATTGCCATGGGAATTCTGGATGCCCACGCTGGTGCGATTGGTTCCGGAATAAAAGATGGCAGTTTGGTAAAGATTATTGGAACTTCTACCTGTGACTTGGTATTAGGGAATCTAGATACAGGAAATTCAAATATTAAAGGTGTAGCAAGTGTAGCAACCGAATCTGTTTTACCAAATTATTATGGTATAGAATCAGGTCAAAGTGCCGTGGGAGATATTCTCGACTGGTTTATCAAAGAAGTTCTTAAAAAAACAAGAACGCATAAAGATCTAACTTCAGAGGCTGAAAAAATTAAAGTCGGCTCCAGCGGTCTTATTGCTCTTGATTGGAACAATGGTAACCGATGCATTTTAACCGATGCTATGTTGTCAGGTCTTATTATTGGACAAACTTTGCAAACTAAAGATTTTGAGATATATCGAGCATTGATGGAGAGCACTGCTTATGGCGCTAAAGTAATTATTGAAGATATGGAGCGTCAAGGGGTTGTAATCAACGAAGTGGTTAACTGTGGTGGTATATCTCATAAAAACCCATTGTTTATGCAAATCTATGCCGATATTATTAACAAACCCATGAAAATCGCTGCAATAGATGAAACGGTTGCATTAGGTGCCGCACTTATGGGAGCTCATGCAGCATATTTGAGTGATGGAATAAACGTATCATACAATGATTTACAAGAAAAAAGTTGTAAAATTTTAAATAAAGTTTATCAGCCAATACCTAAAAACGTTAAAACATATCAAAAACTATATCTTATCTATAAAAAATTACACGATGCATTTGGACTTGCCGAAAATAAAATAGAACTTTATAGTGTTATGAAAGACCTCATAAAGATTAAGAATGAATGATCTTAAATGAAAAGGTATAAGCATTGAATATCAATCAGTTATTGTAAATTTGAAGAGAAAATTTAAAACAACCTCTTTAAAAAAAATTAACTCATTAAAACATTTAAAATAATATATCATTCAATACTTCAGTCTTTGAATTATTGAATTAAAAACAAAAAACAATGAGCAATAGATTAATAGGTAGATTACCAAAAGTAGGAATTCGCCCGGTAATTGACGGGAGAGAAAGAGGTGTTCGTGAATCTCTAGAAGATCAATGTATGGAAATGGCAAAAAATGCTGCCAAACTAATTGAAGAAAATTTACGATTCCCAAGTGGTGAAAAAGTAGAATGTGTCATAGCCGATACCAATATTGGTGGTGTTACCGAAGCAGCCTTATGTGCTGACAAATTTGAAAGAGAAGGTGTTACTGTCTCTTTAACCGTTACACCTGCATGGTGTTATGGTACAGAAGTTATGGATGCCGATCCTAATACCGTTAAAGCAATTTGGGGATTTAATGGCACAGAAAGACCTGGAGCTGTTTATCTTGCTGCAGCCTTAGCGGGTTATGCACAAAAAGGTTTGCCTACCTTTAGTATTTATGGTCGTGAAGTACAAGACACGGGTGATACTAAAATTCATGAAGATGTAAAAGAGAAAATTTTACGTTTTGTAAAAGCCGGACTGGCGGTTGCACAAATGAAAGGCAAATCTTATTTATCTCTGGGTTATTCCTCTATGGGAATTGTTGGCTCTATGGTTGATCAAAATTTCTTTCATGATTATTTGGGTATGCGTACCGAGTTTGTTGACCAAACAGAAATAATGCGAAGAATTGATGAAGATATCTATGATAAAGATGAATATAAAAAAGCCTTACAATGGACATTAGAAAATTGTGAAGAAGGTAAAGATTATAATATTGATGCTTTAAAAGGAGATGATAAAAGAAAAGGTTGGGAATGGGAAATTGTAGTTAAAATGACCCTAATCATGCGCGATTTAATGATAGGAAATCCCAAATTAAAAGAAATGGGTTATGGTGAAGAAGCCCTAGGAAGAAATGCATTAATTGCAGGTTTTCAAGGGCAACGCCAATGGACAGATCATATGCCAAACGGTGATTTTTCAGAAGCCATATTAAATTCCTCTTTTGACTGGAACGGTATCCGACAAGCCTTTATGGTGGCTACAGAAAATGACAGTTTAAATGGAGTTTCCATGATATTTGGCCATTTACTAACCAATACGGCTCAAATATTCTCTGATGTGCGAACCTATTGGAGTCCGGAATCTGTAAAAAGAGTTACCGGTAAATCCCTTGAGGGCAAAGCTAAAAATGGTATCATCCATTTGATCAATTCTGGGTCAACTACTTTAGATGCTACTGCACAACAGCAAAATAAAGATGGCAGTCCTGCCATGAAACCTTATTGGAATATCACTGAAGATGAGGTATTTAAATGTTTAAAAGCCACCAAATGGCCACAAGCAGTAAAAGAGTATTTTCGTGGAGGAGGTTATTCTTCACAGTTTAAAACGGATGGCGAAATGCCTGTTACCATGTGCAGAATTAATTTGGTAAAAGGTGTTGGGCCCGTACTGCAAATTGCCGAAGGCTGGACCGTTGTACTTGATGATGATGTACACAAAACTTTAGACGAAAGAACCAACCCTACCTGGCCAACAACTTGGTTTGCGCCTAACTTAACAGGTAAAGGTGCCTTTAAAGACGTATATGCAGTCATGGCAAATTGGGGTGCCAATCATGGTGCCATAAGTTATGGTCATATTGGTGCCGACCTAATTTCTTTGGCTTCTATGCTTAGAATTCCTGTAAATATGCACAATGTAGATGATGACAAAGTTTTCAGACCTGCATTATGGGCATCTTTTGGATCAGATAAAGAAGGGCAAGATTATAGAGCTTGTGAAGCCTATGGGCCACTTTATGGCATAAAATAATTACAGCAAATAGAAGGTGTTAATCCCCATCCGTCAGCTGACGGAATGGATCTAATAACCCACCTGAATGACGAAGTCGGGCAGGTAGGAATCGACCCAAGACTCGAGGTAACCTGCCGCGCCAGCAAAGTGGGTTCACCAAGATATTACTGAAAAAAATCGAGATTAAATTGATATCATTTAATCTAGAACAACTAACACCATGCTATGCATATTGACGAATTAATACGTTTTAAAAAAGAGGCCTTATTACATTTAACCAAGGAACTATTACCATTTTGGACAGATAGAATGATCGACAAAGAAAATGGTGGTTATATTACACATTTTGACAAAGATGGCAATGATACTGGTGAAAATGAAAAGTCATTAATTGCGCAAGCAAGATGTCTGTATACCATTTCATCTGCATATAGAGCTGGATATGGCTCAGAAGAATATCTTGAATTTGCAAAACATGGAGCTGATTTTCTGATTGACAAAATGTGGGATCAAAAACATGGCGGGTTCTTTTGGATGCTAGACCGAAAAGGAAATATCATCAACAATAAAAAAATATTGTATGGTCTAAGCTTTTCTATTTATGCCTTAAGTGAATACACATTATCAACTGGAGATCAACGTGGTATAGTATATGCAGAAAAAGTTTTTGATTTGATTCAAAAACATTGTGTCGATAGTTATTATGGAGGATATTTTGAAATGTTTGATCATGACTGGACCCTTGCCAAAGCTGGAAGTGCGGGAGGCGACCGTAAAACTCTCGACGTACATATGCATTTGATGGAGGCTTATACTACACTTTATGAAGTTTCGCGCAAAGAAGTACATCGTAGAAAACTACTGGAAATTATTCAGATACTTCTCAACAGAATGATGCATCAAAAATACAAAACCGCTATCCCTCAATTTTGGACCAATTGGGAAATAGCACCGCAGATAAAGTTTGATATTATTTGGGGCTGGGATCGCTATACCGAGGAAGGCTCAAAAGATTATGCTACAGATAATACTTGTTTTGGACATAATGCAGAGTTTGCTTGGTTACTTATTCATGCACTTCACATCTTAGAAGAAGATAATAGTAGCTATAAAAAATTGTTTAGAACTGTTTTTGACCATACTGTTGATAACGGTATAGATACAGAATTTGGAGGTGTTTTTGTTGAAGGATCACACAAAGGAGGCGTTTATGATAAAGAAAAAGAATTCTGGCAACAGGCAGAGGTAATGATTGGTGTTCTTGATGCTGCAATTTTATTTGATGATAAAAAATATTGGAATGCCTATAAAAATGTACACACTTTTGTTTTTGAAAAAGTAATAAACAAAAGAGTTGGTGAATGGTACCCCCTTCTTTCCCGAAAGGGTGAACCAATTTGGACACATATGGGTCATTCTTGGAAGATTAACTATCATACGGTTAGAGCCATGATTCAATCGATAAATAGATTGGATATTTTAATTAAAAAACAATAATAATATGAATATTTCTTTAGAAATTCTAGACTGGGTTGTTGTTTTTATTGTATTAGGAGGTAGTTTGTCTATTGGACTTTATATGGCACATCGAGCTAAAGTGGGTAAAGATAGTGCCAGCTTCTTTTTGGGTGGAAGAAAGATCAAATGGCCATTGATAGGTGCTTCTCTTTTTGCTACCAATATAGGTGCAGAACATTTGGTTGGCTTATCAGGTGACGCTTACCGGTATGGATTATCGGCAGGATCGGTTGAACTTACAGCTGCTATAACACTTGGGTTTGCCTGTGCCATTTTATTTCCTCATTATATAAAAAATAAGATCTATACAATTCCCGAATTTTTAGAACTTCGGTACAATCGACTTTCAAGAACCTTCTTTTCAGGCTTGATGTTAATCATAAGCATCATGACAAAATTGGCTTTTACTTTATTTGCAGGAGCCCTTGTTCTTAACAGTATTTTGGGCTGGGACATTATGGAAACCGTTTTTTATATTGGTATGATAGTGGCTGTTTTTACGATTATAGGCGGTTTTACCGCAGTGGCTTATACTGATGCTATTCAGGTGGTTATTATGCTTGTTGGCACAAGCATCATGCTTTATATTGGTTTGGATAAAGTTGGTGGCTGGGAAGGGCTAATGGCTAAAGTACCAGAAGCAATGACCATTGCAAAACCAATTGATGACCCAGTTTATCCCTTTTGGGGAATTTTAGCCACGGCTTTTTATGCCGGTATTTTTTATTGGGGCATTGATCAGGTAAATGTACAACGTGTTTTGGCAGCACCAAATATAAAACAAGCTAGATGGGGATCCATGTTTGCTGTAGTTTTAAAACTCCTTCCTATTTTTCTTTTTGCCTTACCAGGAGTTATAGCTTACGCCTTATATCCAGGTCTTGAAGGCGATGAAACAAAGCAAACATTTGTGCTTCTGCTAAATAATTTACTACCGACAGGTTTACGTGGTTTGGTATTGGCTTCCCTTATGGCCGCCTTAATTACCTCCTTGATTGCAGTTCTTAACTCTGTATCGACTCTTGTTGTAAGAGATTTTGTTTTAGAATTTCGACCTGATACTCCCGAAAAAAAGCAAGTGTTTTTAGGTAGAATAGTAATTATTATAGCCGCTTTACTCGGAATTGGTGCTGCATATATGGTATATAAAAACGAAGAAGGGCTATATAAATACTTACAAACCATTTCGGCATACCTTGTCCTTCCGGTATTTCCAGCTATATTTTTTGGTATTGTTAGTAAAAAAGTAACCATCAAAGGTGCCTATGCCTCTGTAATTGCAGGAGTTGGTTTTGCTACCATATTCGTTATCGATCAATTTATGGGTCCGGATCTTGGTAAAGAAGTATTTCCATTTCTTCATTATAAACTTACCTTAAACTTTGGTTTTAGAGGTTTATGGGCCACTATTTTGGTTACCGGCATATTGTTTCTTGTTTCTGCTTTCACAGAGAAAACTGCTCCGGAAAAATTAGAAACAACAACTATTAATTATGCGAAAAGAATTTCGAAATTTGAAGGTCTAACCGACTGGAGATTACATCTATTCGTACTGTCAATAATAACTATTGCTATTTATATCTGGTTATCTTAAAAAATTACTTCAAATTAATTTTTTTAAAATAGTTACAACATCTCCTTTTTCAACCGTTTTAGGGTTTAGCGGACAACAAGGATCAGCCAAGGCATATTCTTCTAATGCTGCAAATTGCTCTTCTTTTACATTCAAATCGGCCAAATTAACATCAATTCCTACTGATTTTAACCATTTCCCTACAGCTTCAATTACTTTTTCTGCATCATTTTCAACTCCAAAAATATCTCCCAGAGAAGCATATCTTTTTTTAGTTTCTTCTCTTGAAATATTATATTTCATTACTTCAGTCAATACTACTGCATTGGCCAAGCCATGGTGCATATCATAAAAAATACCCAATCCGTGAGCAATAGCATGATTAACACCCAACCCCTTTTGAAAAGCAATTGCTCCCATTGCAGAAGCCATCAACATATTACCTCTTGCTTCAATATCATCACCTTTATACACTGCTGTGGATAAGTTATCTACACACATTTTCATCGCTTCAATGGCAATACCATCTGCCATTGGATGAAAAGTTTCCATGATATATGCTTCCAAACTATGTACAAATGCATCTACACCTGTTGCTGCAGTCAACTTTGCAGGAAGAGAAACTGTAATTAAAGGGTCTAACACCGCAATATCTGGCATCATATAAGGCGAAAAAATAATTACTTTTTTATTATTGATGTTAATTACACTACTTCTACCAACTTCACTACCGGTACCTGCAGTGGTTGGAATGGCATAAAAAGGAGGCATATTATCTAAAATATATTTATCACCACCTTGCATGTCGTCATATTTTATTAACGGACCATCATGAGTAGCCATAACTTTCATTGTTTTACCGGCATCCATGGGAGACCCACCCCCAAGAGCAACAATAAAATCACAATTATTTTCTTTATAAACTTGTGTTCCATCTAAAACATTCTCTTCAGTTGGATTTGATTTAACGTCGCTAAAAACGACGGTATCAATACCCTCTTCTGCAAAGAAACCTTTTAACACATCGGCTGTACCTACTTTTTCAATTCCTTTATCGGTAACTATCAATCCTTTTTTTAATCCATTTTCCTTAACAATAACAGTAAAATCCTTCATTGCATTTGGTCCGTACTCAATTCTTGTTGGATAAGAATATGTATGTCTTTTAATTGCCATTTCTATATATTTTTTAATTGAAACAATTCTATTATAATTAAATTTTCGTTCTTAAATGATAAGATTTAGGTCTGGTAAGTTGCTCATAACCAATAGCTGATAGTGTACAACCTCTACCCGTATTTTTAACACCTGTCCATGCTAAAAATGGATCTAAATAATCACATCTGTTCATAAACCAAGTACCCGTTTCTACTTTTTTTCCAATTGTAAGTGCTTTATCATGGTCATTTGTCCATATAGAAGCTGTTAATCCGTAAGCACTATCATTCATCAAAGCCAATGCTTCTGCATCACTTTTCACCTTCATAATACCAACAACAGGTCCAAAGCTCTCTTCGGTCATAACTTCCATACTATGATCTACATTTACAAGAACTTGTGGTGCCATATAATTATATCCCAAGGCTGTTTCAGGAAATAAAGATGGGTTTATCATGCCTTTCGCTCCTGCCTTTATTGCCGCATCTATTTGAAATTTTACAGCTTCTGCACCAGCTCTTTTTGCAACCGGACCTAAATTGGTAGTCTTATCTAGTGGATTACCTAATTTGTATTTTTTAGTTTCTTCGGCGTAAGCCTCGATAAAACGATCATAAATAGTGTCTTTTACATAAATACGTTCAATACCGCAGCAAGATTGACCTGAATTAAAAAATGCGCCCTCAACCAAATTTTCCACTGTAAAATCAAAATTAGCATCATCACAAACATAAGCTGGATCCTTCCCTCCTAGTTCTAAACCTAAACCAACAAAACTTTCAGCTGCAACCTTTTGAATATGATGCCCCCCATTTACAGAACCTGTAAAGGAAACAAAATCTACACGTGGATCTCTAATTACATTTGCGGCATCTTGATGACTTAAATGCAAATATTGAAATAAACCTTCTGGCAAACCTGCTTCTCTAAAAGCCTCGGCAAAACGCTCGGCAACTAAAGGTGTTTGGGCAGAATGTTTTAACACAATCGCATTTCCCGCAAGTAATCCAGGTATGATGGTATTTACAGCGATTAGATAAGGATAATTCCAAGCTGGAATAACAAAAACTATTCCTAATGCATCTCTTTTAATAAACCTATCAAAACCAGCTATTTCGTCTACCAATACATTTGATAGTGAATTATCTGCAAGTGCAAGCATTCCTTTGGTTCTAGCAATTGCACCACTAACTTCGTATGGAGAATGACTAATCGGACGTCCCATTTGCCAGCTTAATTCTTCACTAATAATATCTATTTTGTTTTCAAATGCTTGGATAAATTTTTTAATATAAATCTTTCTATCTGTAAGAGATATATTCTTCCAAGTATTTTGAGATTTTTTAGCAGAAGCCAAAACTTTTTCTATTTCTTTGGAACTGTGCAACTCACATTCGGTATAAACACTACCATCTACAGGAGATATTACTTTGAATTTTTTCATTTTGTTTAATTATTATTCGCTTTTAATTTTTTTATTTTCAATAAAAGGTATTAAACCCCATCCGTCAGCTGACGGATGGGACTTTGATCCCGCTGTAAAAGCGGGATTAGTTCAACTAACCATTTTGAGTTCGTTTTACAAACTCCTCAAAATCGAGTTTCACTAATAATAGGAATCGAATTTCTCTTTTAATGATTTTTTACCCTAACCCTAAAGGGAAAAATCATTGAATGCTTAACTTTTTTGACTCCCTTTAGGGCAAGTGGAAGAACAAAAAAGCTTAACTTATTGACATTGTGCC
>CAYPHN010000078.1:0-12478 GCA_964410265.1 uncultured Flavobacteriaceae bacterium
CTAAGCACAACCAGTTTAATCGATTTATTACCTGAACTTTGCCCGATTACCTCCGAAAGTTTCAACAAGGCTTCATCATTAAACTCAAATTTAACTCCATTGACCGATAAGATAATATCTCCTCCAACTATAAGTTTTTCATCTTTAATAATTAATTCCGTATCTCCATCACGTAAGCCTAAAATTCCAAAAGGGGAAATTTTAACTACACGTTGTACCAACAAACCATCTTCTTGTGGAAGATTAAATATTCTAGCTAATTTTCCCGTAAGGGGATAAAGATCTGTGCCATTCCAAATTATTTTTTTTTCAAACAATAATTCCTTGGTGATATTTGATGATGATGCAAATCCAATTCCTTGAAAGCCACCAGATTGTGTCAATATATTGCTAACAACACCAATTACTTCCCCTTGCATATTAAACATTGGGCCACCAGAGTTTCCTGTATTTATCGCTGCATCTGTTTGAATGTATTCGGAAATAGTAAAAGGATTTTTATCTTTTTTATTTTTAATGATACCACTAACATACCCTGAAGAAAGCGAGTGACCCAAACCATAAGGAGCACCTACAACAAATACTTGTTCACCTATTTTAACTTGATCTGAATCTCCTAATTTTACAGTAACGGCATTTTTTTTTGGCCAAATAAGTTCGATCAAAGCAATGTCAGCACCCGTATAGGAAGAAATTACTTTTGCAGGAATTACTTCACCATCCATAAATTCAACATTTACTTTTTCCGCAACTTTTACAACATGGGCTGCAGTAATAATCTGTTTGTCTGAAATCATAAATCCAGAGCCCAAACCACCAGAAGTAACCGTTTGTGTAATTTTTCCAGAACTTAATAATTCTTTCTGTTCTGTTAATATAACAACAACAGCTGGATTTACTTTTTTATATAGGACAGTAAGGTCTTGAGATTTAATAGTTAATGAGAATAAAAAAACAAGGCATATAAAATAATTTTTCATCAATTGGAATATTTAATTTTTAAGTTTGACAAAAGTAGTTAATAATGTTTTTCAAACTAAAGTTTGTTGATTTAAATTTATAAAACATGGGTTTTTCTTTAACAAACAATTAACCAATATTTAATAAATTTATTTAGATAATTTTTCAATATTAAACTTATATTTGCGTTTATATTAAAATTGCATTCCTTCTAACAAATCAAATTCGTTTTTAGTACAATAAAATATGAGTAATATTGCCAAAACTAACATAAAAAAATCTAAAATAAAATTATTACATCAGTATTATCATTATACTGGTTTTTATGGCTTTGTTTGGTTAAGTTTAAAAAAAGCAATCACTCCTATAATTTTATTTATACTAGCTTTAGTACTGATTGACAGATTTATAATTGACTTTAATGAATTATTTACTTCAATAATACAAAACTATTCCGCCTTTAAAATACTAACGGTATTTTTTGCTTCAGAGTCTATGTTGGGTCTGGTACCCCCCGAGCTATTTATAGCATGGGCAGGTAAGAGTGCCTTGCCTATAATTTATTTATCATTATTAGCTTTATTATCCTATTCAGGTGGCATTGTTTCTTTTTTTATTGGTAAGTCTATTGCAAAAACACCCGTTGTATATAATTATATGGAGGTTAAAATGAAAAAGCATTTAAAAAACACCAAGAAATGGGGTGGTTTTTTAATCGTAGTTGGTGCCTTATTGCCAATTCCTTTTTCTATGACCAGTATTGCTGCAGGGGTTATTGGTTATAAATTTTCTAACTTTTTATTATTCGGACTTTTGCGATTTGTAAGGTTCTATTTATATGCCCTTGTAATTTTTCAAATAGTCCAATAGTAAAAACTAGTTGCAAGTGATATATTTTAGTTAAGTATGAAAAGCCTTGGCAATTTTAGCGGCTAGTTTGGCATTATTCATAATCAACTCAATATTTGCCTTCAAACTCATTCCTTTTGTAATTTCCGATACTTTTTTTAATAAAAAAGGCGTACTTTTTTTACCCTTGATTCCCAATAATTTTTCCTCTTTAAGTGCTTTTTCTATTGCTGTGTTCATCACATCAAAATCTAATTCTTTGTCCTTCGGAACCGGATTAGCAATAATAACACCTCCTTTTAAATTCAAATCCCATTTGGTTTTTAACAAAATTGCAATCTCTGTTTCATCATTCATTTTAAAATTTACTTCAAAACCACTTTTTTGGGTATAAAAAGCTGGTAATTCTTTTGTTTTATACCCGATAACAGGTATTCCGAAAGTCTCCAAATATTCTAAGGTGAGTCCTAGATCAAGAATAGCTTTAATCCCTGCACATACTACAGCAACATTAGTATTGGCCAATTCTTGTAAATCTGCCGAAATATCAAAAGAATCTTGAGCACCACGATGAACACCACCAATACCACCTGTAGCAAACACTTTAATTCCAGCTAGATTGGCAGCAATCATGGTAGATGCAACCGTAGTAGCACCATCAATTTTTTTTGAAATCAAAAAAGGTATATCTCTACGACTGGCTTTGACAATCTTTTCACCAGACCTAGCCAAATAATCTATTTCGTCGTTGTTTAGACCAACTTTTATTTTTCCGTTGAGAATAGCAATGGTAGCAGGAATAGCACCATTATCTCTTATGGTTTGTTCAACTTGCAATGCAGTTTCTTTATTTTTTGGATAAGGCATACCATGTGATATTATGGTAGATTCTAATGCAACTACCGGTAATTTCTCCACCAAAGCTTTATTAACCACGTCGCTTATTTCTAAATATTTACTATGCATTTAATGTTTTTAAAATTAGCGGCACACCCATTTCTGGATGTACTGTATTTTTATGTAATACCGTGATTTTTGCACAAGCATTGGCAAATGTAACCATTTGATGGATATCATAATTCTTAAATTCTGCATAAACCAAACCAGCCATAAAGGCATCACCAGCGCCAACTGTATTCAATGGTTTTAATGCTTGGATTTGTAATTGATAATTACCATTGTTATCGCCATAAATAATGCCCTCAGAGCCCAAAGTAATAAATACTTTTTTTACACCCAATTGGGTAAAATATGTAACGAGATTCTGCTGATCTACCATAGACCCACCTTTTAAGCCACTAAGTAGTTCAGCTTCTAATAAATTGCATTTTAATAGGCTTAATTTATGCAATATGTTCTTGGCTTTTAAAGCCTTTTTTCCGGAAACCGTATCCAATGCAAATTTAACATCTGGGAGCTTGTTGGTAACCAATTCTAAAATTCTTTGTGACATATTGGTTTCTAAAACACAGTATGTATTTTTATCGATTATTTTTAAATTGTTTAAAATAAATTCATCCGGAATATTATTATAAATATCCATGTCATTCAATGCGATAGCCATATCGTTATTTATATCCATGATAGCCATAAAAACTGATGAAGTTCTATTTTTAAGTACCAAACTATTTTCTGAGTGGATACCTATAGACTTACAAGAATCTATTATTTTTTTTGAAAAATCATCCTGCCCAAATACACTTAAAAAATCAACTTCAAGCCCCAATTTAAAAAGATTTTCAGCGATATTTCTTCCTACACCACCTAGTTTAGGTTCAATTTTACCAATATTAGCATCCTTATAAATTAATTTGTATTTCGGATATCCGATCAAATCAATATTTGCAGCACCTATTACAGTAATTTTTGGCTTGATTTGTTCTTATAAAAATAAAATTCAAAATAAAATAATTTAGGTAAATTTACAAGATATACGTAAACCAAATGCAAAAGTTCAAATCAATTTTTAAATGTAGCAAACCAATTATTGGGATGGTACATGTACAAGCACTCCCTGGTACTCCTCAAAGTAAATTAGAGATACCCGAGATTATAGATTTGGCATTAAAAGAAGCGCTTATTTATAAAAATGCGGGAATATAGATGCCATCATGATAGAAAACATGCATGACATACCCTATATAAAGGGAGGGGTAGGGCATGAAGTTTCTACAGTAATGACATTAATCGCATATAGAATTAAACAAGAAACAAAATTACCTGTAGGTATTCAAATCTTAGCTGGAGCAAATAAAGAAGCTTTGGCATCAGCAAATGCGGCAGGAATAGATTTTATTAGAGCAGAAGGATATGTTTTTGCGCATACTGCAGATGAAGGCATTATTGAAGCACAGGCAGGTGATTTATTGCGATATAGAAAACAAATTGACGCTAAGGATATCGCCATTTTTACAGATATAAAAAAGAAACACAGTTCGCATGCCATTACAAGCGATGTTGATTTGATAGATACCGCAAAAGCAGCTCGATTTTTTTTAAGTGATGGTGTAATTGTCACGGGTAACCATACAGGTAGCTCAGCATCTGTTGACGAACTAAAAGCATTAAATGAAGTTGTTGATTTTCCAATTCTTGTAGGATCTGGAATAAATTTAGATAATGTTGCAGATTATTTGCCAATATCAGATGGAATGATCATTGGCTCTTATTTTAAAAAGAGTGGCTATTGGAAAAATGAATTAATTTATGATCGTGTGGCTAGCTTTATGGAAAAAGTAAACAAGATCAAATAATATAATAGCTCAGCTATTCAACCCTTGCATCACATTATAAATAATCTATTATTAAATTTATAAAGTTGAGCTAGTTATAGTTAATAACTATTAATTCATTTGTTCTAGACGCATAATTATTTTGTTATTCTTTATTAAAACCAAGTGATTTTCATCAATTTTGTAGGCGAAATTATTATCAGATAATACGCCTGTAATTTTAGTGCTTATTTCTAAATTATCCATACATGCCATCATGGTACTTGCCAAAGGTCCAAAAGCAATATTGTCTTTTTTTAGTTTAAAAGATCCTCTAAAACTATTACACCCATCATGACCAAAGATATTTTCATCATAGATATTAAACGCCAACCTTGGAATTTCATAATTAAATTTATTAGGATCTATTTTTATACTATCCACTTCAATTATTATCCAAGTAGCATTAAGTTTTGGGTGAGGAACAAAATCACCACAACCAGTAAATACTTGGTAGTCAGTGTCATTATTAGATTTATAATTAACAGTTACTTGGTAATTAAAAACATCACCACTCATGTTATCGGTACATTTAGTTTCTTTTAATTGAGCAATTATTTCACCATTGTCTGTTACGGTTCTATAACGAGTTATATTCGCATCCATCGCTTGCTCAGGTTTTTCTACAGGAGCATAAAAATTTAGACCATCTAAATTTTTTAAATGCATAGATTTATCAAAATTTATATCAAGTGACCAAGACGGTTCATTTCCAAAGGCATAAAAACCTATACTATTATTCCATTTTTTTGTTAAAAATTGTTGTTTTAAAAATTTATAATTTTCTGTATTTAATTTTACAAGGTGTAAATTATATTGTTCTTCAAGTTCACCTGAAAATTCATTGCCGTTTTTATCTAGTAAAAGTAAGCCTTTTTGTGTTTTTTTTAGTAGATTCATTCCGTTAGCAGCATTGTCTAGCTGAATTGTTAATCTGTTTGAAAGAATGAATTTGCCTGATTTTTCAATAATTATTTCAGATTTACCAACATAACTATACCACAAATTATATGTCAGATCTTTGCGTAGTTCAATAACATAATTAATATGTTCACAATCAGAGCATGGTATGGACCCCGAATATTTTCCGGAAATTTCTTGAATTATTTTTTGATTTTCTTCATCTTTAAATTCTTGATGCATTTGTATATGTGGTGCGGCATGAGGATTAACATAAGTTGTGTTTGTTGATGTACCACAGGAAAACAAAACTAAAAAAATAAAGAAAGAGAGTAATCGAAAAATATTATACATTGTAAGAGTTTTTAATAATTGTATAAAAATACAATTATTTGAAAATATAAATGTAATTTCTAATAAACAATTCTATTAGTTTTATCGAATTTAAATTTCTTTCTAAATTATTCGAATGTACTATAAACAACACTTCGTATAATTATGAATTTTGCATGTTGAGGGGTGAATTAAAAATATGAGTATCAATGAGTTATTGCATTTAAGTAATACTGTACAACGAACTCTAAATTAGTATTACACAAAAAGATTATGGACAATTAATAAATTGACAAAAATTTAAAACAATATTCATTAACTTTAGATGCTTTTGAAAAAGAGTACTTATCACAATTGAATATTTAATAATAATAAAAGTTATGACTGAAAAAAGAATCATTAAAAGGTATAAAAATGAAGATCTAACAATTATTTGGGAACCGAAAAAATGTATTCATGCCGCAATATGTGTACATACTTTGCCAAAGGTTTATAATCCCGATGTCAAGCCATGGATAAAAGCAAATAATGCAAGTATTAATGAGTTAATGAATCAGATTGATAAATGTCCGTCTGGTGCATTGACCTTTGAAAATAAAATAACAAACAGTATTAAAAAAAATGATATGGCAACTAAAATAGATATAATGGAAAACGGCCCCCTATTAATTAGTGGATCTTTATCCGTAAAAAAGATAAATGGAGAAATTGAAATTAAGAATAAAACAACAGCTTTTTGTAGATGTGGTGCTTCTCTAAAGAAACCGTATTGTGATGGGGCACATAAAAAAATTGATTTTATTGGTTAAGTCACGCATTATTTTATTGTGATTAAAGATGTCATTGCCAAAAAAAAAGAATAAGTCGCCTTGGTTTAATACTTCATCAAAAAACTTTTTTGATAACAAAATTATGGTTTTAGAAATAGTTTAAGGGCTTGCTCTACCGAGAGTATTTGGGGAAGTGAAGAAAAAGCTTTCGCAAGAAAATGGTTGCCAAGTGCTGGATTAGGAGTTAGATACATGGTTTTAATGGGAAAAATATTTAATGTGCGTTTTAATTACGACCTAAGAATTGATGGAAATCAAGGTTTGTATTTCGGAATTATTGAAGTATTTTAAACACGGTTTTAAACTTTATTTCAATATTGAGAATGAGTTTATGGTTTGATGCTAATAAATTTTCAACTTTCACATTTACTTTTTTAGTTTGAATATTGTGATAAAACTTAAAGATTTAAGTTTTTATTAAGAATAAATAATATAATTTTGCCATTCTAAATAAAAGTATAAAATGAAAATTAAATTATTAAGTATTGTGTTGATGGTAGTAACTTTGGGTTTTGCTCAAAATAATAGTTCGGCCATTAGTATTGAAAAGAAAATTATTAAAAAAGCTAAAAAAATTGGTGATCCATCTGCGGCTTCATCAAGTATTTATCGATTGATAGCCTTAGAAGGTGAAAATAGTACTTATAAAGATAGCTTAGCATATATTTACTTTTCTTCAAGACAATATGCCCCGTGTTTTATGATTGCAAGTGAAGTTCTTGAAAGGGAACCTAAACATATTGAAATGTTAGAAATGAAAGCAATTTCTTTAGAATCATTAGGTGCATTAAACAAAGCATCGGAAGCGTATAATGAATTGTTTAAAATCACAAAAATTAATTTTCATGGTTATAGTGTAGCAAAATTGCAATATTCAATAAAAAAATATGAAGATGCTTTAAAAACAATCCAAGAAATTGAAAAATTAAATGACACTGGTAAGTTTAAAATCACTTTTAATATTAATCAAAAACACACCCAACAAGTTGAACTATTGGCAGCAATAGTATATTTAAAGGGTTTAACAGCAACAGAACTAGATCAAAAAGAATTGGCAAAAACCAGTTTTGAAAAGGCTATAAAAATTCAACCTGATTTTATCTTGGCAAAAGAAAAATTAGAAAGTATAGAATAAAAGGAATAGACCCAAACTTCGAGGTAATAATTTACCTGGTATAAAAAACATTAAAAACCCTTTCGTTGTTTATAAAACCGAAAGGCTTTTTTTTAATTTTTCTTTTAGATAAAATGCCGTAAAAGATTTCTTGTTTTTAATCAATTCTTCTGGACTTCCTTGGGCTATAATTTCACCACCATTTTCACCACCTTCTAAACCTAAATCAATAATATAATCTGCACATTTAATGAGTTCCATATTGTGTTCAATAACAATGATAGAATGCCCTTTATCGATCAAAGCATTAAAAGATTTTAAAAGTTTTTTAATGTCGTGAAAATGTAAGCCAGTGGTGGGTTCATCAAAGATAAATAAGGTTTTATCTTTTGTAATACCTTTTACTAAAAAAGAGGCTAATTTTATACGTTGTGCTTCACCACCAGATAGGGTAGAAGATGCCTGGCCCAATTGTACATAACCCAAACCAACATCTTGTAAAGGTTTTAACTTGTTCACTATTTTGTTATGTTGGTGTTCCATAAAAAAGTCTATGGCTTCATCAACAGTTGTTTGTAAAATATTATGAATAGATTTTCCTTCTACCTCAATTTCAAGAATTTCTTTTTTAAACCTTTTTCCTTTACAAGTTTCGCATTCTAAATGAACGTCTGCCATAAATTGCATTTCAATAGTCACTACACCATCACCTTTACATGTTTCACAACGGCCACCGTCAACATTAAACGAAAAATGTTTCGCTTTATACTTTCTTATTTTTGCAAGTTTTTGCGTGCAGAAAAGGAAACGAATATCATCATAAGCTTTGATATAAGTAACCGGATTGGAACGACTAGATCTTCCAATTGGGTTCTGGTTGATAAATTCAATATTCTTTAAAGATTCAAAATTTCCTTTTAAATCTGAATATTGCCCTGGTTTTTCACCAAAATTATGAAGATTTTTTTGCATTGCAGGAAATAAAATATCGCGAATTAATGTGCTTTTACCACTGCCTGAAACTCCTGTGACAACTGTTAATCCATTTAAGGGAATTTTTACTGTTATGTTTTTTAAATTATTCTCTCGAGCACCAATAATTTCTATATACTGATTTGATTTCCTTCTTTTATTGGGTATAGCTATATTCATTTTACCATTTAAATAACGTGAGGTTAATGAATCTGATTTTAATATGTCATTAAAAGTGCCTTCAGCAACCAATTCACCACCAAAACTACCAGCTTCCGGGCCAATATCAATAATGTGATCGGCAACTTTCATAATATCTTCGTCGTGTTCTACTACAATAACTGTATTGCCTAGATCGCGTAATTTCATTAGAACTGTAATCAATTTTTCGGTATCACGAGCATGTAAACCAATACTAGGTTCATCTAAAATATACATAGACCCAACCAAGCTGCTACCCAAAGAGGTTGCTAAATTAATACGCTGACTTTCACCTCCCGAAAGGGTATTAGATCTTCTGTTTAAGCTTAAGTAATTTAAACCAACATCATTTAAAAATTGTAACCGATTGTTAATTTCAAGCAATAATCGTTTTCCAATTGTTGTATCATTTTTATCTAACTTTAAATTTTTAAAGAATACAATAACTTCCTCAATTGGGAGATCAACGAGCTCGGTAATATCTGTATTGTTTATTTTCACAAAGGTTGCTTCTTTCTTTAACCGTTTCCCATTACATGAATTGCATTTGGTTTTACCTCTATATCTTGATAACATCACTCTATATTGAATTTTGTAACTTTTTTCTTCTAAATGTTTGAAGAAATCATGCAAGCCTTTACAATGTTTGTTGCCATGCCACAATAACGTTTTTTGTTCTTCAGTGAGTTCAAAATATGCTTTATGAATAGGGAAATTGAATTTATAGGCGTTTAATATAAAACTTTCTTTATAACTTTTAAAAGATTCACTTTTCCAAGGAATTACCGCATCATCATAAATGGAAAGGGATGTGTTTGGTATAACTAATTCTTCATCAATTCCAATAATATTGCCATAACCTTCGCAAACAGGGCAAGCGCCATAGGGGTTGTTAAAACTAAATAAATGTGTATTTGGTTCGAGAAATTGCATACCATCGAGTTCAAACTTATTACTAAACTCCTTAATGGTATTGTTCATTAAATTTTCAATCAAACACAGTCCCTTACCTTCATAAAATGCTGTTTGAATAGCATCTGCCAGTCTATTTAAAAAGTCTTCATTATCTTGTTTTACAATTCTATCAACAACCAGATAGATGTTTTTATTGGTTTTAAAATCGAAGGATTCAATTCGAATAATTTCATTATTTACTTTTAATCTGGCAAAGCCTTGTTGTATTAATATCTTTATAATAGTTTTAATATTCTTGCCTTTTTCTACAGAAATAGGTGCAAGTAACAACAATTTGGACGCCTCTTTAAATTGCTGAATAAACTTTACAACGTCATTTACTGTATGTTTTTTTACCATATTACCAGATATTGGAGAATATGTTTTACCAATTCGAGCGTAAAGTAATTTTAAATAATCATAAATTTCGGTAGAAGTTCCTACTGTCGATCTCGGGTTGGTACTATTTACTTTTTGCTCAATTGCAATTGCCGGTGAAATTCCTTTTATTGATGTTACTTTGGGCTTATTTAACTTACCTAAAAATTGACGAGCATAGGAAGATAAACTCTCTACATATCGCCTTTGTCCTTCCGCATAAAGTGTATCAAAGGCAAGGCTTGATTTTCCTGATCCAGATAAACCCGTGATTACCACAAGTTTATTTCTTGGTATTTTTAAATCAATATTTTTTAAATTGTGAATAGACGCACCACTAATGCTAATATAATTTCTAAAATCGTTATTTTTCAAGGCTTAAGCGCTTTATTTAAATTAGTTTCGACAAATATACTAAGTTAATATTGTTAATAAAAAATGTATAAATGTTAAAAAAAACAAAATAAAATGCAAAATTATTTGTTTATAAGAAAAAAAAGTATTTATATTTGTTCCGAGACTTTGAAAACTTAGACTAGTCTCCCCTAAATAATATTAATCTAATAAAATAGTTGCTTATAGTATAGTTCTACTTTTCATAACAATAATAATACGAGGTCTAAATAGTATAAAAAGACTTCATTAAAAAAAGGGGAATTATGCAAAATCTAAAATTAGACGATAGCGTCTTAGTAAGCAATTACATCGAAGGGAATGAAAGATCATTAGAAATTTTAATTCTACGACACAAACAAAGAATTTTCAGTTTTATTTATTCTAAAGTACAAGACAGAGATGTTGCTGATGACATTTTTCAGGATACTTTTATTAAAGTAATCAATACTTTAAAATTAGGAAAATACAACGAAGAAGGTAAATTTTTACCTTGGACCATGAGAATCGCTCACAATTTAATTATTGATTTCTTTAGAAAAGGAAATAGAATGCCAACTTTTCAAAATACGGATGAATTTGATATCTTTTCTGTATTGAGTGATAACACTTTGAGTGCAGAAAGTACTATTATCAAAAACCAAATACATAAAGACGTAAGAAAACTGGTTGAGGAACTTCCAGTAGATCAAAAAGAGGTTTTGATGATGCGTATATTTAAAGATATGAGTTTTAAAGAGATTTCTGAACAAACAGGAGTAAGTATAAATACAGCCTTAGGAAGAATGCGCTATGCTTTAATAAACCTAAGAAAAATGATAGATAAAAATAATATCATACTGACAAATTAAATAGAATATTAATTTTTTTTTAATCTTTCAACAATATTATTTATTTTTGTTCGTTATCTTATTAATCCCTAACAAATTAAAAGATTTATGGCAAAACTTTACACTGAAAGATTTTTCAAAGAAAAACTTGATCCAAAGACAGAAACAATATCGTTTTTGTTAAACTATTCAAAATCGATTAAAGCGATCAAGACCAAAAAAGAAAGCTTAATGTTTCATTTGAATTAATCGGAAAAAGCTCTTAATACGTTTATTAAGAGCTTTTTTTATGTTTAATAAATAGATTAAGCACACTTTTTCTACCAATTGTTTTGGTAATAATATCCTTTTCTATTTCCCAAGCCCTAGCTGGAGAATACTCTCTTCCATAATATATAATTTGTAAATGTAAACTGTTCCATAATTTTTCAGGAAACAATCTCTTTGCATCCTTTTCTGTTTTTACTACATTTTTACCAGAACTTAAATTCCATCGATACATCAATCTATGAATATGCGTATCTACCGGAAAAGCAGGAATTCCAAATGCCTGGCTCATAACTACTGCCGCAGTTTTATGGCCAACAGCAGGTAATTCTTCTAAGTCTTCATAATTTTTGGGTACTTTGCCATGATGCTTATCTATTAAAATTTTTGACAATCCATAAATACCTTTTGATTTCATAGGAGATAATCCTACTGGTCTAATTATTGCTTTTATTTCAGATACAGAAAGCTTAACCATATCATAAGGGTTATCGGCTCTTTTAAAAAGCAATGGCGTAATTGTATTAACTCTTGCATCTGTACTTTGGGCTGAAAGTAATACAGCAATTAATAAGGTATAAGGATCTTTATGTACTAAAGGAATAGGGGTGGTTGGGTATAATTTTTGTAAGGTATTAATAACAAATTGTACTTTTTCTTTTTTATTCATCTTAAATATAGGTGGATTCTAAAGATTCATTCGCATCAAAATTTTCAGAGTTTTTT
>CAYPHN010000079.1:0-12352 GCA_964410265.1 uncultured Flavobacteriaceae bacterium
GTGGCGAAAAAGAAGACCACGATGATGATGATTAATTAATTACTGCTACCAACAAAGTATAAGCGTAATAGCGATTTTGTGCTAAACTCAAAGGCAATATCTTTGAATAAAGTTAGTGCTAAATTGAAAAATAACAGCATTGAAATCCGCTACTACGTTTATACAAACCGATAATATTATCCCATAAATTAATTACTATGATTAAAAAATTATCTCAATTAATATTTTTATTATTTACAACAGTGGCATTTTCACAAGTGGGACATTTGATGCAAGGTGTTGGAGCGGTAAACATGTCAATGGGTGGTGCGGCAACAGCACAACCATTAGACATTAGTGGAGCAATACAATGGAACCCAGCATCACTTTCTGTATTTAGTGGACCTAAATTAAAATTAGATTTGGGTATGTTTAAAGGAACACCAACCTTGTATTCAACAGTTCCAACTCCAAATGGGGCATTTAGCGGAGCAACAGAATCTGAATTAGGATATCAGCCTATGCCTGCTTTGGCTTTTGCTTGGGGAAAAGAAGACAGTAAGCACACCTTTGGTATTTCAGCTTTTGGTGTTAGTGGATTTGGAGTTGATTTTCCAGAAGAAACGAACTCTCCACTGAGCCCTTCATTTAATCCAGGAGAAAATTCAAATCCAATACTTTATCCGCAACAAGCGATGGGTTTTGGTAACCTTAAATCGGCGTATATGCTATTACAAATAGGCTTTACTTGGGCTTTTGAAGTTTCAGATAAATTCTCTATTGGTTTTCAGCCGGTTTTTAACTATGAAGCTTTAGAATTATCACCTAATCCATTAGCGAGCCCAACAATAGCTGGTTATCCTACAAATGAATCTGCTACAGCAATAGGTTTTGGAGGTCAAGTAGGTTTGTTTTATGATTCTCAAAAAGGATTCAAATTGGGTGCCTCTTATAAAACTCCTCAAAAATTCTCAGAAATGGATTTTGGAAACGGTACAAAATTTCAAATGGATTATCCTGCAATATATTCCGTTGGTTTAGGTTACTCTAAAGGGTTTGTTGATTTTGCATTGGATTATCGCTATGTTGATTATGAAAGTACAGAGGGATTTGAACAAACTGGATGGACACAAACAGCATCCATTAGAGGATTTGGATGGCAAAGTATGTCTGTAGTCTCTACAGGATTGCAATTAAAAGCAATCAATAAATTACCATTACGCTTTGGGTATACTTATAGCACAAACCCTATTCAAGATGAGTTAACTTTCTTTTCAACACCTGCCACTGCCATCATAGCACATGCTTTTCAATTCGGATTTAGCTATGAATTTAGTGATACCTTTGTTTTTGATGCAGTTTATCATTATGGTATAAGTGATGGCAAAACTTCGGGTCAACTATTTAATCCGCTGCTTATTGCTGCTAATAATCCTTTAGGTAAAATACCTGGAAGTGAAGTTGCCTATGATATGAATACACAATTGTTTATGATTGGTCTTCAATTTAAATTAGGAGGAAAAGATACGGATAAAGATGGCGTTAAAGACAAAGATGATGCTTGTCCTGAAATACCAGGTTTAGCAGAATTTAACGGTTGCCCTGATACAGATGGTGATGGTATTGAAGATTCTAAAGATGCTTGTCCGGATGAAGCTGGATTGGCTGCATTAAATGGCTGCCCAGATACGGATGGTGACGGCTTTGCTGACAAAGAAGATCTTTGCCCAAATATTGCTGGTTTAGAACAGTTTAATGGTTGTCCTGATAGTGATGGCGATGGTGTAATGGACAGTAAAGATGAATGCCCAAATGAAGCTGGTTTAATTGAAAACAAAGGTTGTCCTTTAGCAGATTCTGATGGAGATGGTGTAGCAGATAAACATGATAATTGTCCTAATATTGCTGGGTCAGCCGAAAATTATGGTTGCCCTGTTATTACTGAAGAAGTTCTTGAGCAAGTAAAAGATTTGGCAAGAGCAATTTACTTTAAAACAGGAAAAGATGCATTTACCAGTGAAACCTCAATTAGAATAGAAAAAATCAGTAAAATTTTAGAAGAATTTAAAAATTCTAAGGTAAGAGTAGAAGGATATTCCGATAGTACCGGTAGTGATAAAATCAACACCAAATTATCTCAGTCTCGAGCTGATGCTGTTAGAAAGTATTTAATTGATAATGGTTTTCCAGAAGAAAACATGAGAGCAGTAGGGTATGGTTCTTCAAATCCAATTGGAGATAATAAAACCAAACAAGGTAGACAAGCCAACAGACGTGTTGAAATTGTTATAGACGAATAATAGCTTCATATCGAAGTAATAAATAAACCACCTTATTTTTAGGGTGGTTTTTTTTATGGTATTGGAAAAGCTATAATAAAGAGCATTTTCACTACATTATAAATAAAATGTCAATAACTTTTATTGCTTGAAACTATTAACCATTGTATTTTTGAAGAATAAATGGGAATTGTGAATAAATATATTGAAGAATTAAACGAAGCTCAAAAATTAGCTGTTCTACAAAAAGAAGGGCCAATGATTATCATTGCCGGTGCAGGATCGGGTAAAACAAGGGTTTTAACTTATCGGATAGCACATTTAATGCAAAGTGGTATCGATCCTTTTAATATATTATCTCTAACTTTTACGAATAAGGCTGCTAGAGAAATGAAAAGCCGAATTTCAAATGTAGTAGGGCAGAGCGAGTCTAAAAATTTATGGATGGGTACATTTCACAGTGTTTTTGCTCGAATTCTTCGTAGTGAAAGTGAAAAATTAGGTTTTCCATCGAACTTCACAATTTATGATACACAAGATTCAGTTCGATTAATTTCTGCAATTATCAAAGAATTTAATCTTGAGAAAGATAAGTATAAGCCCAAACAAGTGTTGGGTAGAATCTCACAATTTAAAAATAGTTTAATTACGGTTAGAGCTTATTTTCAAAACCCGGAATTGTTAGAATCTGATAAAATGACTGGTAGGCCAAAAATAGGGTCAATTTATAAAGAATATGTTGATCGTTGCTTTAAAGCTGGAGCAATGGATTTTGATGATTTATTGTTAAGAACCAATGAATTACTTACTCGTTTTCCGGAAGTATTGGCAAAATATCAAGATCGATTTCGTTATATTTTGGTTGATGAATATCAAGATACAAATCATTCACAATATTTAATTGTAAGAGCGCTTGCCGATAGATATCAAAATATTTGCGTTGTTGGTGACGACAGTCAAAGTATTTATGCATTTCGTGGAGCGAATATTCAAAATATATTGAATTTTCAAAAAGATTATGACAATGTGAAAATGTTTAAACTAGAACAAAATTATCGTTCTTCTAAGAATATTGTAGAAGCAGCCAATAGTGTAATCGATAAAAACAAAACCAAATTAGATAAAGAAATTTGGACTTCCAATGAAGAAGGAGGTATGGTTAAAGTGATGCGTACGGTTTCAGAGGGTGATGAAGGTAGGTTTGTTGCAAACTCCATTTTTGAGCATAAGATGCAAAACCAAATGGCCAATGAAGATTTTACTGTATTGTACAGAACAAATTCACAATCAAGAGCCATTGAAGATTCGCTTCGTAAAAAAGGAATCGATTATAGAATTTATGGAGGCTTGTCTTTTTATCAAAGAAAAGAAATTAAAGATATTTTAGGTTATTTAAGACTATTGATAAATTCAAAGGATGAAGAGGCTTTAAAACGAGTAATTAATTATCCCGCAAGGGGAATTGGTCAAACTACAATTGACAGGTTGGCTTTAGCAGCAAAAGAATACAATAAAACAATATTTGAAATATTATTGAATATCAATCAGATTGACATTAAGATCAATACTGGTACCAAAAGAAAACTGGAAGAATTTGTAAATATGATACGGGTTTTCCAAATAGAATCGCAAAGTAAAAATGCCTTTGAAGTTGCAGAAATTGTTGTAAAACAAACCCGATTAATAAAAGATATAGAAAGTGACGGAACTCCAGAGGCGATTAGTAGAGTGGAGAATGTGCAAGAATTATTGAACGGAATTAAAGATTTTATAGAGGTGCAAAATCAAAAGGGAGAAGATGCTTCATTGGCCTATTTTTTAGAAGATGTAGCTCTGGCAACTGATTTTGATAATGAAAAAAATGATAAACCAAGTGTTTCGCTAATGACGATTCATATGGCAAAAGGTTTGGAATTTCCTTATGTATATATTGTTGGATTGGAAGAAAATTTATTTCCATCAGCGATGAGCATGAATACAAGAAGTGAAATTGAAGAAGAAAGACGTTTGTTTTATGTGGCATTAACCAGAGCAGAAAAGCAGGTATATTTATCCTATGCACATTCACGTTATCGCTGGGGAAAACTAATTGATTGTGAACCAAGTAGGTTTTTAGAAGAAATAGATGAAAAATACTTAGAGTATTTAAACCCAATGCAATCTAGTTTTACAAGCAACAAGTTTATTGATGAAGATATATTTGGTGACACGCCACCAAATACGATAAGGTTTAAAAAACCTGTTGAAAGAAATACGATAAAAAAAATAAAACAACCCATTCAGAATATTGCTAAAAGCGTACCACCAAAACATTTGAAAAAAGTTAGTGCTTTACAAGCTGTTAATTCTAATTTGTTTGATAACAATTTAGTCGCTGGAAATGTTGTTGTACATGCAAAATTTGGTAAAGGTATTGTACAGCAAATTGAAGGTAAAGGAAAGGATAAAAAGGCAGAAATTAAATTTGAATCTGGAAGCAGTAAAAAATTATTATTACAATTTGCCAAATTAAAGATAATAGGTTAAAAGTTTATTGTAGAACCTAAAATAATTGTTACTTTGCAGAAAGTAGAATATATCAAAATATTAATTGATTTTAAAGAAAAGTGTAGATGGATTTAGAATATAATTCTGAAAGAGAACATTTAATTATACCCGAATATGGTAGACATATTCAAAAATTAGTAAATCATTGTATTGCAATTGAAGACGAGGAGGAAAGAAATAAAATGGCAAATGCTATTGTAAAAGTAATGGGTAATTTACAACCGCACTTACGTGATGTGCCCGATTTTCAGCATAAACTTTGGGATCAATTATTTATCATGTCCGATTATAAATTAGATGTAAAATCTCCTTATCCAATTTTGGAAAAGGAAGTTTTACAGGCCAAACCACCAGCATTGGAATATCCAAAATCAGCATCTAGATACAGATTTTATGGAAATAATATTCAAATAATGATTGACACTGCTTTAACTTGGGAAGAAGGTGAAATGAAAGATGCGTTGGTTTATACCATAGCCAATCATATGAAAAAATGTTATTTAAACTGGAACAAAGATACTGTTGACGATGTTGTGATTATGAAACATCTAACGGATCTTTCTGATGGTAAACTCGCTTTAAAAGATGATGATGTACTCTCTGAATCTAAAAACTTATTGAGAAAGAAACCTACTAAAAATTATCAGAAATCTTCACAAAAACAAGGTAAAAAAACTTTCAAAAAAAGATAATTAAAAATAAAATCTAAAAATGTCAGTATTTAAAATTGAAGGAGGACATCGTTTAAAGGGCGATATTATTCCTCAAGGAGCAAAAAATGAAGCCTTACAAGTTATTTGTGCTGTTTTGTTGACCTCGAAAAAAATTACAATAAGTAATATACCAGACATTAGAGATGTGAATAAACTTATTTTTATACTCGGAGAATTGGGTGTAAAAATTGAAAAAATCACAAGCAATACATATACTTTTCAAGCAAACCAGATAAATCTTTCTTATTTAGAATCTTTGGCGTTTAAAAAAGATGGAAGTTCTTTACGAGGATCTATCATGATTGTTGGGCCCTTATTAACGCGATTTGGTAAAGGATATATTCCGAGACCTGGAGGAGATAAAATTGGTAGAAGAAGATTAGATACACATTTTGAAGGCTTTGTTAATTTAGGCGCAAAATTTAGATATAATAAAGAAGAATATTTTTATGGTGTTGAGGCCAATGATGGGCTAACAGGTTGTTTTATGTTACTCGATGAAGCTTCAGTAACAGGTACGGCTAATATTTTAATGGCAGCAGTTTTAGCCAAAGGGCAAACAACAATATATAATGCGGCTTGTGAACCATATATTCAGCAATTATCAAAAATGTTGATAAAAATGGGAGCGAAAATCCAAGGAATAGGTTCCAATAGATTAATTATAGATGGAGTTACTGAGTTAGATGGGTGTGAACATAAGGTCTTGCCTGATATGATAGAAATTGGTAGTTGGATTGGTATGGCCATGATGACACAATCAGAACTCACTATAAAAAATGTATCTTGGGATAACTTAGGGCAGATACCTAATGTGTTTAGAAAATTAGGTATTAAATTGGAAAAAAGAGGAGATGATATTTATATTCCTTCTCAAGAAACATATGAAATTCAAGGCTATTTGGATGATTCTATTTTAACGGTTTCTGATGCCCCTTGGCCAGGATTTACTCCTGATTTATTGAGTATAGTTTTGGTTTGCGCCACACAAGCAGATGGAAGTGTTTTAATCCATCAAAAAATGTTTGAAAGCCGTTTATTTTTTGTTGATAAATTAATTGATATGGGAGCAAAAGTTATATTGTGTGACCCGCATAGAGCAACTGTTATTGGTTTGAATCACGAATCAAGTTTACGGGCAACCACGATGAGTTCACCAGATATTAGAGCAGGTATTTCTTTGTTGATAGCTGCGCTTTCGGCAAAGGGTACAAGTACCATTCACAATATTGATCAAATTGATAGAGGTTATGAACGTATAGATGAACGCTTAAGATCTATCGGAGCCAAAATTGAAAGAATAGAAGATACATTTTAATAATCAATAGTTTGTCATATTCTTGTGTTTGATTGATTTACAATTAATTGCACAATAATGTTTCGATATGATAACACGATGATATTCATAATTTAACATGCATAATTCAAAATCACACGAAGTGTTGCATCTTTAAACCCAATTTAATTTAACGAAAATCTTGTGACAATTTGACACAAATAAACACTTGGCAAGTAATTTGCTTGATGAGGTGTATTAGATAAAATATGATTTATAATGAGTAGTAAAGAAAATATAAATAAAGAGATAGATAAAGATTTTCAAGATCAAGAAAATCAAAATGAGACTATTGAAAATCAGGAGGAAACTGTAGAAGAGCAAGTCATTGAAAGTGAAACTGATAAATTGCAGGGAGAAATAGATAAAGAAAAGAATAATTTTTTGCGCTTGTTTGCAGAATTTGAAAATTATAAAAAAAGAACTTCAAAAGAACGCATTGAACTTTTTAGCACAGCCAATAAAGAGTTGATGACAGTAATGTTGCCAATTTTAGATGATTTTGAACGAGGATTGAGTGAAGTTGAGAAATTTTCTGATAAGGCACTTTTAAAAGGAATGCAGTTAATTTATAATAAATTTAAAAATTCTTTAAATCAAAAAGGATTAAAAGAATTAGAGGTTAAACAAGGAGATGTTTTTGATGCTGAAATTCATGAAGCCATTACGCAAATACCTGCACCTTCAAAAAAATTAAAAGGCAAAATTATCGATGTTATTGAAAAAGGATATAAACTAGGTGATACAATTATTCGTTTCCCAAAAGTAATATTAGGTAATTAATATTTAAGTAAATGAAGAAAGATTATTACGAAATACTTGGTGTTGGTAAAAATGCAACAAGCACAGAAATAAAAAAAGCTTATCGTAAAAAAGCAGTACAAAATCATCCGGATAAGAATCCAGGAGACAAAGCGGCAGAAGAGCGCTTTAAAGAAGCGGCAGAAGCCTATGAAATACTGAGTAATACTGACAAAAAAGCATGTTATGACCAGTATGGACATGCAGCTTTTGAGAATGGTGGTGCAGGAGGTGCTGGTGGATTTAGTGGCATGAATATGGATGATATTTTTAGTCAATTTGGTGATATTTTTGGTGGTCATTTTGGTGGGGGAGGTTTTTCCGGTTTTGGTGGAGGTTCTCAACAGGCCAGAGTAAAAGGAAGTAATCTTCGTATCAGGGTGAAATTAGAATTGAAAGATATTTTAAATGGTGTTGCAAAAAAAGTTAAGGTCAAACGATTGGTAAAAGCTGAAGGCGTAACCTATAAAACTTGTGGTACTTGTAACGGACAAGGAAGTGTTACACGAATTAGCAATACTATTTTAGGAAGAATGCAAACGGCTGCAACTTGCCCTACTTGTAAAGGGGCTGGTAAATCTGTTGATAATAGACCAAAAGGGTCTGATTCTAACGGAATGGTTCAAAAAGAAGAAACCGTTGAAATTGAGATTCCACCTGGAGTAACTGATGGCGTACAATTAAAGGTTTCAGGAAAAGGAAATGAAGCACCTGGAAATGGTATTCCAGGAGACATACATGTTGTTATTCAAGAAATACCACATGAAAAGTTAAAAAGAGAAGGAAATAATTTACATTATGATATGTATATTAGTTTTCCTGACGCTGCTTTGGGTACCAATAAAGATATTGATACCTTAACTGGCAAGGTTAGAATTAAAATTGAAGAAGGTACACAATCTGGTAAAATACTACGCTTACGCGGAAAAGGATTAGAAAGCTTGGAGCGTTATGGTAAAGGGGATTTACTAGTGCATATAAATGTTTGGACCCCTAAAAAATTATCTAAAGAACAAAAAGAATTCTTTCAAAAATCTATTGATGATGATAATTTTAAACCAAAACCAACTAATTCTGAAAAGTCATTTTTTGAAAAAGTTAAAGACATGTTTTCGTAACAAGGCAAGTATCAATTTGTTATAAAGTTATTTATCGCAATTTATAATGTAAAATAGATTTATTTTTAATATATTTGTTTTACTGAATTGTTAAAATTCAGTAACTTTTTCTTTTTCATAGCAATTTTCCCACTCTTTTAAGAGTGGGTTTTTTTATGAAAAATTGATAAAAAAATAATAATAAATGAGGTTTTTTGTTAAAAAAATTTGTATTTTTACAACCTTATTTATATTACTATTTTATAGTAATATTCTTTTTCATAGCAATTTTCCCACTTTTGTTTTCAAGAGTGGGATTTTTTTTTCAACAATTTAAGCCTTAAATTTGCCGTAAAGTAAGCCATCTTATCGCCTCCGATTTGGTCGGAGGAGGAAAGTCCGGACACCACAGAGTAGCATAGCGGATAACATCCGTCATCACGCCTTAGGCGTGATAGGACCAGTGCAACAGAAAGCAAGTACAGTTAGGCTGTAGTGAAACCAGGTAAACTCTATGCGGTGCAATGCTATGTATATTGAAGTCCCTTAGGGGTAAGAGCTACTCGCTCAATTTCAAGGGGTAAGCAGCTAAAATTATAAAGTAATTTATAATGTAGATAAATGATAAGAATCCGTCGGTTGACGGATAACAGAATCCGGCTTATTGGCTTACTTTTCTTTTTATTAAATTCGTAAAAATTAATTAATTAAACATCATTTAATTATTGATTAAACAATTTTATAGAGATATTTTTTTAATAACTTATTATCATAGTATTATCATTGAATATTATTTAAAATAACTTATATATTTTGTATTTTTGTAATCGAAAAAAATAATAATTTACTCATTTTAATAATTAATATATGGCTTTTGATGTTGATATGATTAAACAGGTTTACGATAGAATGGTAGACCGAGTTGATACTGCAAGAGATATTGTAGGTAAACCGCTAACTTTAACTGAAAAAATATTATACAATCACCTTTGGGATGGTAAAGCTGACCGAATTTTTAAAAGAGGTGTTGATTATGTTGATTTTGCTCCTGATAGAATTGCTTGTCAAGATGCTACAGCCCAAATGGCCTTGTTGCAGTTTATGCAAGCAGGTAAGAAAAAAGTTGCTGTTCCAACAACTGTTCATTGTGATCATTTGATTCAGGCAAAAATAGGAGCTGATAAAGATTTACAAGAAGCAAATAATTCTAGTAGTGAAGTATTTAATTTTTTGGCTTCTGTTTCCAATAAATACGATATTGGATTTTGGAAACCTGGAGCAGGTATTATTCACCAGGTAGTTTTAGAAAATTATGCTTTTCCTGGCGGAATGATGATTGGTACAGACTCGCATACCGTTAATGCAGGAGGGTTGGGAATGATTGCCATTGGAGTAGGAGGAGCCGACGCGGTTGATGTTATGGCTAATATGCCTTGGGAGTTGAAATTTCCGAAATTAATTGGTGTGAAATTAATCGGTAAATTAAGTGGTTGGACTTCGGCAAAAGATGTGATTTTAAAAGTTGCAGGTATTTTAACTGTAAAAGGAGGTACTGGTGCGGTAGTTGAATACTTTGGAGAAGGAGCAAAGGCATTATCCGCAACAGGTAAAGGAACTATATGTAATATGGGAGCTGAAATTGGTGCAACCACATCAACTTTTGGTTATGACGATTCAATTGAACGATATTTACGAGCTACAGGTAGAGAAGAGATTGCTGATGAAGCCAATAAAATTGCACCTTATTTAACAGGTGACGATGAAGTTTATGCCAACCCTGAACAATATTTTGATCAGGTAATTGAAATTAATTTAGACGAATTAAAACCTCATATAAATGGCCCGTTTACACCAGATTTAGCAACTCCTGTAGGTGAAATAAATGCCAAAGCTGTAAAAAATGGTTGGCCTTTAAAAGTAGAGTGGGGTTTGATAGGTTCTTGTACAAATTCTTCCTATGAAGACTTATCCAGAGCCGCATCTATAGCCAAACAAGCGGTAGATAACAATATAGTAGCCAAGGCAGAATTTGGAATTAATCCAGGTTCAGAACAAGTAAGATATACTGCCGAAAGGGATGGTTTATTAGAAATATTTGAAAATTTAAATGCGAAAATATTCACCAATGCCTGCGGACCCTGTATAGGGCAATGGGCAAGAGCAGGTGCAGAAAAACAAAAGAAGAATACAATAATACATTCTTTTAATCGTAATTTTTCAAAAAGAGCAGACGGAAACCCAAACACCCATGCATTTGTAGCTTCTCCGTCAATAGTTGCTGCTGTTGCAATTTCGGGAAGGTTAGATTTTAACCCCTTAACGGATACTTTGAAAAACAAAAATGGTGAAGATATTATGTTTGCTGAACCAACAGGTTTTGAATTACCACCAAAAGGATTTGATGTTGAAGATCCGGGTTTTGTGGCACCTGTAAAAGATGGTTCAAGTATTGAAATAAAAGTTGCGGAAGATTCAAAGAGATTGGAATTATTAATTCCTTTTAAGCCAATTGGAGATGCAATTAATGGAGCAAAATTATTGATCAAAGCTTTCGGTAAATGTACTACAGATCATATTTCTATGGCTGGACCTTGGTTGCGTTATAGAGGTCATTTAGATAATATTTCAAACAATATGTTAATCGGTGCAGTTAATGCATTTAATAAAGAAACTAATTCTGTTAAAAATCAATTATCTGGAGAATACGGACCGGTACCTGACACAGCTCGAGCTTATAAAAAAGCAGGTATTTATTCTTTAGTTATTGGTGATCATAATTATGGTGAGGGTTCATCTCGTGAACATGCTGCTATGGAACCTCGACATTTAGGAGTTGCCGCTGTAATTGTTAAATCATTTGCTAGAATTCATGAAACAAACTTGAAAAAACAAGGCATGTTAGGTTTAACTTTTGCAAATGAAAATGACTATGATTTAATTCAAGAAAACGATACATTTAACTTTGTTGATTTGAATGCATTTGCTCCTGACAAACAATTAATTTTAGAAATTGTTCATGCCAATGGAGATAAAGATACCATTATGTTGAATCATACTTATAATACAAATCAAATTGAATGGTATAAAGAAGGTAGTGCTTTAAATTTAATTAAAAAGCAAAACCAAATAATTTAAAGATTCTACGGGATCACTTTAAAAAACTCTCGATAGCTAGAGAGTTTTTTTATCTGTACTTTTTTAGATAGCATAAATAATATGAAAAAAATTTGGTTTTTAGAGGAGGTTAATTTGTTCAAAATACTTTGTCCACATTATTATGCCGATTACAAAAAATCTCATGAATTTGAAATTTATCCTAAAAAAGAGTTTATTTATTTTACCGAAGATTCTTCCACGAAAGTCTATTTAATTGATAAGGGGAAAGTAAAAATAGGATATTATAATGAAAATGGTGATGAGATAATTAAAGCCATATTATCAAGAGGAGAGATATTTGGGGAGAAATCAATATTAGGAGAATTAAAACATAATGATTTTGCACAATCTCTTACCAAAGACACTTCCATTTGCTCTATGTCCGTTGATGAGTTACAAGGTCTAATGCTAGAAAACAGAAGGCTTAGCTTAAAAATATATAAA
>CAYPHN010000080.1:0-12263 GCA_964410265.1 uncultured Flavobacteriaceae bacterium
TGTCTGGTGAAGGTGCCGATGAATTATTTGGAGGATATTTATATTTTCACAAGGCTCCAAATGCAGAAGAATTTCATAAAGAAACCGTACGTAAATTAGAAAAATTACACATGTACGATTGCCTAAGAGCAAACAAATCTTTAGCAGCTTGGGGTATTGAAGGTCGCGTACCGTTTTTAGATAAAGAGTTTATGGATGTTGCTATGCGTATTAACCCACAAGATAAAATGATCAATGGAGAACGAATGGAAAAATGGGTAATCAGAAAAGCATTTGAGAGTTATTTACCAGAGAGTGTTGCTTGGAGACAAAAAGAACAATTTTCTGATGGAGTGGGTTACTCTTGGATCGATACATTAAAAGAAGTAGTTGCCGAGGCAGTTAGCGATGAACAGTTGGCAAATGCTAAATATAAATTCCCTATTCAAACACCAACCAGTAAGGAGGAATTTTATTATCGTTCTATTTTTGAAAGTCATTTTCCATCAGATACAGCTGCACTTTGTGTACCTCAGGAAGCATCTGTTGCTTGTAGCACCAAAATAGCATTAGAATGGGATGAGAGTTTTAAAAACATGAATGACCCATCGGGTAGAGCAGTAGCTAGTGTTCATGATGATGCTTATAAAAAAAATAAAATTACTTTAGCTTAATTCTTATTATATACTCAATGCACATAGCTTTTCGGTTTTTTCGTTTTTTATTTTTCCCTTTATCTGTGTTAAAATTTTAAACCGTAGCTACGGCTATGCTTGAAAATTTTGCCTTGGTAAAGGTAAGAACAAATTCGCCAAAATTCCCGAAAAGCTAAATCCACTGAGTATACATTAGAAAATGGTTTCTGATTCGGGAACCATTTTTATTTAATTTTTAAAAGTAGCAATAGATATATTCAACAGATGAATTTATAACTAAACCAGATGAATATTATATAGAGTCATACTGTATAATTTATATAATACAAAAAAAGCTTTATATGAGGTTATTCTTGTTTTATAAGTTGTTAACCAATAAACCTTTTTATTATTATGTCAGTAATGTAGAAGATTAATGCTATTTTTGAACAACAACTATTTTAAGAGAATAAATGCCTTTTATTTGTGCTTCAATAAAATAATTTATATAGTGAAATATAAATACTACTTTTTATCCATTATTAAAAAATTATGGGCTGCAGTAACTGATCTTATTCCAATTATTATAGTAGTAGTTTTTTTTTCAAACAGTTGTTATAAGGCAGCCTTTTCCTCAAATAGGTGAAGTTATTTTTGGAATATTATTTGTTATCGTTGGTTTGATGCTTTTTATTGAGGGATTAGAAATGGGATTATTTCCAATAGGAGAATCGATGGCTTATGCTTTGGCAAAAAAAGGAAGTCTATTTTGGTTAATGGTTTTTTCTTTTTTACTTGGGTTTTCAACAACAATTGCCGAACCTGCATTAATTGCGGTGGCAAAAGAGGCCTCGATAATATCATCTGATGCCGGTTTAATTGAAAACAATCAAAAAACGATGGATATTTACGCGATGGGCTTACGTCTTACTGTTGCTTTTTCAGTTGGTATTGCCATTGTGATAGGTGTTTTACGTATTTTAAAAGGATGGCCTTTACATTTTTTAATTATTGGAGGTTACGTATTGGTTATGTTAATGACGATGATAGCACCAGAGGCTATTATTGGATTGGCTTATGACGCAGGCGGTGTTACTACTTCAACGATTACAGTTCCTTTAGTAACAGCATTAGGTGTGGGGTTAGCAACTGTAATAAAAGGTAGAAGCCCATTACTTGATGGCTTTGGTCTAATTGCTTTTGCATCGCTTTTACCAATGATATTTGTTATGGCTTATGGCTTGTTTTGGTTTTAATAAATTAAAAAGATGATTGATTATATTACAGATTTTGTTTTGGTTTTATTTTATACCATACGTGATGTTTTACCAATTCTTGTTTTAATAGTTTTCTTTCAACTAGTAGTTTTAAAACAACCTATTCCTCATTTAAAAAGAATGGTAATTGGAGGTATTTATGTGGTATTAGGACTTGCATTATTTTTGATGGGATTAGAAAAAGCACTTTTTCCTGTCGGAAAAATAATGGCAAGCCAATTGTCGGATCCATCATTTATAGGAGTAAGTGGAGCAGATTTAACCAATTGGAGATCTTATTACTGGATATATATATTTTCGGCATTAATTGGTTTCTCTACCACAATAGCAGAACCTTCTCTTATAGCAGTTGCAATAAAAGCTGATGAAGTTTCTGGTGGAACTATAAACCCTTGGGGGCTTCGAATTACTGTAGCAGTTGGGGTTGCATTTGCACTCGCTCTAGGAACATTTCGTATTGTAAGTGGTACACCTTTGTATATTTACATTATGGTAGGTTATGTTATTGTAATTATTCAAACATTTTTTGCTCCAAAAGAGCTTATTGCGTTAGCATACGATTCGGGTGGGGTTACTACTTCAACTGTAACTGTACCAATTGTAGCTGCACTTGGTTTAGGATTATCGAGTGCCGTACCTGGAAGAAACCCTGCTATTGATGGTTTTGGATTAATAGCCTTTGCAAGCTTATTTCCAATTATTGCGGTATTGGGATACGCACAATTTATAAGTATTAAAAAACGATTTATTAAGAATTAAAATAAAGAAAAATGCAATTTAAATTAATTATTACTTTTGTAAAACCGAACATTAGTGACAAGGTAGTTAATGCAATGAAAGAAGCAGGAGCTACTGGAGCTACTATAATACCTGCTAGGGGTACAGGAATACACGAAGCAAAGTCCTTTTTTGGACTTTCTATTGAAGATCATACAGAAATTATTTTGTTTCTTGTAGAAGAACATGTTGTTGAAAAATTCATGAAAGTGATTTCTAAAGCAGGTAAATTTGAAGAACCAGGAACTGGTATTGCTATTGTTTTACCTATTGAACACGTAGCTGGATTAGAGAGTCAAATGAAAAAATTTAAAGATCAAGCACGTGATGAATATTTTTAATAAAAAAAATTGAAGAAAGTTTATAATTAAATATATTGGAAACTATTTTTAGATCTAATTTATTGATTAGATATTATAGCAGTTAAAATACAATGATATAAAATAAAAAAAGATGAACAGAAATAAAAATTTTCAAAGCGCAAAAGATGTAATGGTTAAGAAAATAATTTTGGTTGATGGAATGGCTACTGCTAATAAAGCAGTTGAAATTATGCGAAATGAAAAAGTAGATTCGCTTATTGTAAAAAAACGAAACGATCAAGATGCCTATGGAATAGTAAATATTCACGACTTTATTAAAGGTGTTATTTTACTCGACAAAACCTCAGAAGAAGTAAATGTTTTTGAAATAATGACAAAGCCTGTTGTAAGCGTTCCAGCAAGTATGGATGTTCGTTATGTAGCTAGTTTATTGACAAATGTAGGCATAAGAATGGCTCCTGTTGAGGAAAATGGTGAATATATTGGAATGATTTCACTTTCGGATTTGGTTTTAGAAAATCTGCTTTTTTAAAAAATATTCAATATTATAAAATTAATGAAATAGGATTTCAATAATTTTCAAATTTTCTTTTAAATGAAATGATTTAATACCTTAAAAATATTAATTTTTGAGGTCTTATTAAATTACTCCCACCGAAATAATAAAATATTTAGTCAATAAATAATCATTTTTAAGCAATTTAATTCAAATTTTAAACTTGCTAAAATAATATATTGGCCTACTTGAAAATTATCTAAAAATGGATGCTAATTTTTTTATAAATGTTTGAAAAAGAAAACTATTTAAAACTACAAATTTCATTATTTTTTTTATTTCTAGTTGGTCAATGGCTTGTAGCACAATCTGTTACTGGAGTTATTTATGATGGTTTTACCAAGCTGCCCCTAGAAGGTGTGCATATTATTACTAAAGGTAATAAATATGGTTCTTTTAGCAATGCAACGGGTTCTTTTACAATGGAAATTAAAAAGAATAACATACTTGTTTTTTCACATGTTGGATATGTTAGTATTAAATATACAGTAAAACAAAATGATAATGAGCTTGTAATTTATTTAAACCCTTTGGTTAATGAACTACAGAATATTCAAATTAGTATTACTAAGAACAAGCTTACGAAATTTTCTCAATCTGTTTCCATTTCTTCCATTTCACGAAAAGAAATACAAAATAATATTTCAAGATCTATGGCAGAATCTATGACTATGGTGCCAGGTGTTTGGATGCAAAAAACCAATCATGGCGGGGGATCTCCTTTTGTTAGAGGTCTTACAGGAAATTATGTTTTGATTCTAGTAGACGGCATTCGAATGAATAACAGCACTTTTAGGTATGGCCCCAATCAGTATTTCAATACAGTATCTCCTTTTTCTGTTGCTTCTGTTGAAGTTCTTAGAGGAGCAGGATCTACATTATATGGGTCTGATGCCATAGGTGGAACGATAAATATCAATACGATCAACCCTTCCTTAGAAAAGGATAAAAAAATATATGGAAGTGTTGGTGGGCAGATGATGAGTAATGATATGGAATATTCCGGGATTTTTGAACTTGGTGGGAATATGAATAATTTTGCTTTTATTACCAAAGGAAGTATTCGAACATTTGGAGATAATTATGCCGGTGAGGGAATTGGACGTCAGTTCCCGTCAGGCTATGATGAAAAATACTTTATGTTTAAAGGATCTTGGTTGTTTGAAAATAATAGTAAACTTACAGCCAGTTACCAATGGCTTAGGCAAGATGAGGTACCTCGTTATGATCAAGTGGCTCAAAAAAATTATGAATACTATAATTTTACTTTACAACAAAGGCAATTGGCATATCTTAAATTTGAAAAGAAATGGATAAATTCTACTATAGAAAAATTCCAGTTAACCTATTCATTTCAGCAATCTAATGAAGAAAGGGATACCAAGAAAAACGATGATTTCATCAATAAAAATGAAAGAGATGACGTGGTAACTCATGGCTTGACAACACAATTAGATGCTACTATATTTGGTATTATTACCATGACCTCGGGCATTGATTTCTATTATGATTTTATCAATAGTTCAAGAAAGCTTGAAAATACAGAAACAGGTGAAACTGTTGTGTTTGCAAGAGGTTTATATCCTGATGGCTCAAGTGCCATAACTACAGGTATTTATAATTCATATTTGTACGAGAAAGAGCAATGGATTTTTCAATTGGGTTGGCGATATAATTACTCGTTGAATAAGGCTGAAGATGCGATTTTTGGAGATTTAAATCAATCGAATTCTTCTTTGGTTTGGAATACAAGTGTAAACTATAGAATCCATAAAAATAGAATTTATGTTTCTGCAAATTCAGCATTTAGAGCGCCTAATATCAATGATATAAGTTCACTTGGTGATTTTGACTTTGGGCTTGAAGTTCCGGCAACAAATTTAAAGGCTGAAACCTCCAATAATTTTGAAATTGGTTATAAATACAAGGGGCATCTTTTACAATTTAACTCGGCTGTTTTTTACACTAAAATTGATAATTTAATTGATAGGGTTCCGGCAACATTTAATGGAGATCCCATTTTTGAGGGTAATGATATTTATAAAAAAGAAAATGTAGGTAAGGCAGTTGTAAAAGGTGTAGAGTTGGATATGCAAACTGAGCTTTCTTCAGTGTATTCTTTGCGTGGGAGTTTAACCTATACCTATGGTAAAAATATCACTAAGGATGAGCCTTTTAGGAGAATACCACCATTATTTGGAGACCTTTCTTTAAAGTATGACAATAAAAAACATTTTATAATTGTACAAGCTTTAGTGGCGAGTAAGCAAGGTCGGTTATCTTCTGGAGATATTGACGATCACAGAATTCCTGATGGTGGTACACCAGGGTGGTTTGTTGCAAATATAAAAACAGGTGTGGTATTAAAAAGTTTGAATATTAACCTGGCTCTGAATAACATTTTTAATGAAGCCTATCGAGTTCACGGATCAGGAATCGATGGTTTTGGAAGACATTTTGCGGCTTCAGTTCGATATCAATTTTAATTTTTACAAAGGAAACAAAATTTCTATAACTTTAATATTCTCTTTTTTAGTTTGTTGCTTCGCATCATTACCATACATCAAATCCAATTTGTTTTGATATGTTTCTGTGATATTTCGCCGAACCATTTTTAAAGTAGAATTGATCATTTTATTTTCTTCAGAAAAATCTTCTTTAATTATTTGAAAGGATGATGGAATCCATTTGGGTGGAAATTTATTTTTAAATTCAGGTTGATGACTAAATAAATTTAATTCTGTTTTAATTTTGTTCAGAATTTCATCACCGGATTGTACAGTTTTACTTTGAATCCATGTTGAAACAATTGATTTATTTAAAGTAATTAGCGCCGACGTATATTTTTTATGATCATTATAAATCATCATTTGATGAATAAAAGAGGAGCTATTTACTATAGCTTCTTCAATTTCTTCCGGAGAATATTTTTCACCATCTTCCGATATTAATAAGGCTTTTTCCCTGCCTACAACTACTAAAAAATCATCCTGATCCATAAAACCTAAATCTCCTGTATGTAGCCACCCTTTTTTTATAGTTTCTGCGGTGGCTTCCGGATTTTTGTAATAGCCTTTCATCACATTGTCACCTTTGATCACTATTTCACCTTTTTCTCCTTTAGGTAGTTCTTGGCCATTATCATCGTAAATTTTAATAGATATATTTCCTAAAACCTTACCTGAAGTACCCATTTTATGATGATATGGTGTGTTGGTTGAAATAATTGGAGTTGCTTCTGTTAAACCATAACCTTGATATACCGGTACACCAATGGCGCTGTAAAATTGTTGTTGTTTGATATCTAATAAGGCACCACCACCAACAAAAAATTCAATTTTGCTTCCCCAAATCAAACGTAGTTTTTTAAAAATCAGCACATCCGCAAGCGCGTAATTAAAATAGGTTGCAATTTGTGTAGCGATGCCAGGTTTAGAAAAACCATCACCGTTTCTAAGAATTCCAGCTTGAATGCCACGATTAAAAATACCTGAAATAAATGGCCCCTTAGCTTGTATTCCTTCTTTTATTTTTTGAATAAAATTACTTGTGAGTGCTGGAACCGTTAATAGAAAATTTGAATTGGCCTCTACCAAATTGATTGGAATATTTTTAAGCGCATTCATGCCTCCTCCTCTTGCATCGACAAAATGGAGTGAGAGCCCTTTTACCATAGCTGTATAGATTCCAACCGTATGAGCAAATGAATGATCGGTTGGTAAGATAATTAGTGTAGAGATAAACTCTTTAATTTGAAACGTTTTTACTGCTTCATGACTGTTTGAAAAATAATTTAAATGAGTTAACATAATCCCTTTTGGATTGCCTGAGGTACCCGAAGTATAAGATATAGTAACAACATCATCTTCTTTTATTTCCTGCTCTATTTTTTCAATTTTTGGAAGATTTTGTTTTAATTTTTCTTGCCCTAATTTATATAATGCCTCAATATAAATTAATCGATCTTCATCAAAGCTGTATTTTTTGCATAAGGAACTTATTTTTTCAGAAGACTTGTCTAATACAATGAATTTTAAGTTTTTATCATTATAATAGATAGCTTGGCTGATTACTTTCTCTATGGTATTTTCAGAAATAATAAATACAGAACTATCTGAATGATTGATCCTTGTGGTTACTTCTTCCGGTAATAATTTGATGGAAAGTGGTACAGAAATTCCACCTGCATAAAGCAAGGCCAATTCAGCAATAATCCAGTCGTTTTTGGCTTCTGATAAAATGGCAATTTTATCTTCATATTTAATTCCTAATTCTATCAAGGAAGATGCCAGTAGTATTGCTTTTTTTTTCGCTTCACTAAAGGTTACTCGTACCCAGCCCGTATCGCCTTTTTGACTTAAATAAGGATAGTTTGCATATTTTACGGCTGCTTTGTCAAGCATTTTAAAAACAGTTCTTTTATGCATTATTTTATAAGGATTTTAATTTTAACGAAATAAAATACAAACAGGACTAGGAGCATCAATTTGGTCTACAAATTCCAATAGTCCGGTTGCTTTATCGCGTTTAAATGAAATAATATTATTAGTTTTTTGGTTTGCAACAATTAAAAAATCACCATAAGGTGAAAGAGAAAAATTTCGAGGACTGTCTCCTAAACTAGATTCATTTTTTATTAACTCTAATGATCCGTTTTTATTATTTACTTTAAATATAGCAATGCTATTATGACCTCGGTTAGACGCATATAGAAATTTTCCATCGGCAGAAATATGTATATCAGCACAAGTGTTTGGATCAGTATAATCTTTCGGTAATGTTGAGAATGATTTGTATTTAACATATTTTCCATGCTTGTTTTTTTGTACTAAAGTAACAGTACAAGACAATTCATTAACAACATAAATCCATTTATTGTTGGGGTGAAAAGTGAGGTGGCGAGGACCATCACCAGGTTGCATAGATAATTTATTCGGTTTAGAAGGTGTCAATTTTTGTTCGGAAGTATTTAGTTTTGAAATCCATAATTCATCTGTTCCTAGGTCAACTGATATTACGTCATCATTATAAAACCAAGAAGAATGCGCATGAGGTGATTTTTGTCTTTCTGTTTTTCCTTTTCCTGTATGTTGTTGTAAATCTAAAATATTAGATAATTCTCCATTATTATTTAATTTATGTAAGCTAACATTTCCACTGGAGTAATTTGCAGTTAAAACAAAACCTTGTTTGTTAGTAGAAATAAAACAAGGATTGGCACCACCTGATGTCCGCTTGCTAATTAATTGAAGACTATCTCCATCTATTAAATAAGATAAAACAAGACCAGAACCTCCATACGAATCAATTTCATTCACTGCAGCAAGATATTTTTTATCATGGCTCAATGCCAGGAATGATGGGTTTTTAGATTTTACAGCGAGGCCAATTTTACGTAAAGTACCATCTTTATTTAGGGCGTATTTGTAGATTCCTTGACTATCTCCACTTGTATATGTGCCAACATAAAAGTCGAAATTATCATTTGTTTTCTGCTTATTTTCTTTTTGAGCTTGACAATGCATTGTTAATATAACAAAGGTTAGTATTACAATTGATTTCATATTAAATCTTTATTTATTAATGTTTTTTACGCGACCCACTTCTCCGTTTTCTAATTGTACTTTAATACCATGAGGGTGATTGGGTGATTTTGTAAGTATTCTCTTTACAATTCCCTCAGTTAAATTCCCAGAGCGCTGATCCTTCTTTAAAACAATCTCTACATGAATACCGATTTGAATATTTTTTCTATTTCTTCCGTCTGTATTCATATTTTAAAATTCTATATTTTCACTATCAATCATCGTAACAATTTTACCCATCTTTTTTTGAATGATTTTAAAATGATGTTTGTCTTCCGGACTGATAAATGAAATTGCTTCACCAGCATTTTCTGCACGTCCTGTTCTACCAATGCGATGGATATAATCATTTGGTGATCGAGGTAATTCATAATTAATTACATGTGGTAAAAAGGCAATATCAATACCTCGCGCCAATAGATCTGTAGCAACCAACACATTTAACTCACCGTTTTTAAATTTACGCAAAGTCTCTTTTCTGGCGCCCTGACTTTTTTTACCGTGAATTGCTGAAGCGTCGATGCCATTTTTACGAAGTTTATTTGCAACATTATCTGCTTTGTAAACGGTGGATGTAAAAACTAAAACTTGTTTTAGTTTATTGTGTTGAATTAGATATCTTAAAAGCGGACCTTTTTTTTCTTCTGAAACAAAGTAAGCCACCTGATCTATCAAATCTAAATGGTCATCAGCGGATTCAATTTTAATGATAGAAGGGTTCTGTAATAAGATTTGATTTATTTCATTGACATCATCACTCAAAGTTGCAGAAAACAGTAGGTTTTGCCTCTTTTTAGGTAGTAAATTTAATATTTTATCTACCTCTTCTTTAAAGCCAAGATGTAACATTTTATCTGCTTCATCTAATACTAGAGTTTCTATATCGTTCAAATGCACTGCATTATTTTCAACCAATTCTATTAACCTGCCGGGAGTGGCAATTAATATATTTACATTTTGCATTGCTATCATTTGTGGGTTGATAGAAACTCCACCATACACAGCTAAAGATTTAACCTTTCGTGTTAGTTTATTACCAAAAAGGTGAAAAACTTCGCCTACTTGTATAGCCAGTTCACGTGTTGGTACCAATACCAAAACATTTACATGCCTATTTTTCGATACAAGTTTACCTTGTAAATTCATTAAAATTGGCAAAACATAACCAGCTGTTTTACCTGATCCTGTTTTGGCAATACCCAATACATCATTCTTGTTCAAAATAGCAGGAATAGCTTCAATTTGAATAGGATATGGTTTTTTATAACCTTCATTTTCCATTGCTTTTTGTAAAGAAGGTGAAAGGCCTAAGGCAGTAAATGGCATGTTTTATATTTTAAATAATTAAATAAGAAAACAAAGATACATTAATTTAATTTTTGATTGAAAAAGTTGGTGTGATGGTATTTAATAGAAAAGCGAAAGAATTTCGAAATTATTTTAAGACCGTTGCAAAACTGTTTTTTTACTCTAGCCTCGAATTTGAACAAAATATAACCTTTTACAACGGTTTTATTTTTTGTTCAAGAAGATTTAATCAAAAAGAATTCCCTACCTACCGCTAGCAGTCTCGATGCTCAGCGTCGATGTTTCTGTTGAAATAGTCATAAAAAGAAAGATAATTGACAAGGAGGCATTAAATAATTTCATGCTTCTAATCTTTAATTACACGTAACAAAACAATATCCATAATACAGAACCTAATCTTTATTATGGATATTTGCCAGAACATTAAGCTAATTACAATTGTTTAAAACAACTTTAACCAGTTATAAAACTTAATTTACAACTTTATGCTTAAGTTTCTTATGAATACTTTAATTTCTTCCATTTAATTAACCAGAGCCAATTTAATTTTCAAAATACCATATTCACATTGCAATTAATTATCTCTAAAATACGCCGTATTAAAATTTAACATTGCTATTAAAAAACAAACACTTTGTTATTTATCATAAAGATTATTAACTACTAAGTCAAAGCGATGAACTTTAACTAAATAATTAAAGAACTTTTTAATTAATCAAAATTTGGTTTCAATTTTCATCAATTCCTATTTTTATCAATAAACAAAAGTTTCTTTAAAAACTCTATTCAAAAGTATATATAAATAGATGTTTTGACAAAGATTTCGCCAACTTGTTTTCAACAAGATATGAAGACTGTTTATAAACAAATGTTAACAAAAATACCCATCCGTAATTTACGAATGGGTATTTATTATTTAAAAGTAAAAATGCTTAAACTCTTCTTTCTTTAATTTGAGCTTTTTTACCAGTAAGTTGTCTGAAATAGAATATTCTAGCTCTTCTAACCTTACCTCTTTTGTTTATTTCAATTTTTTGTATAGCTGGTAAATTGATTGGAAATATACGTTCTACACCAACTGTACCTGACATTTTTCTAATTGTAAAAGTTTCTGAACTTCCACTACCACGTCTTTGAATTACCACACCTTTAAAAAACTGTGTACGTGTTTTTTTACCTTCTCTAATTTCGTAATAAATAGTAAGCGTATCGCCTGCTGCAAATTCTGGAAGGTCTTTTTTTGCTACAAATTCTTTTTGAACAAAATTCACTAAATTTTCCATTATATAAATTTAAAATGGTTGATCAAATATCAACATTCACGATTTTCGTCAGAGGTTAATTTTGAGTTTGCAAATTTAATAAAATAAATTTAATATAAAATGCTTAAATCAAAAATAAATAATATTATTTTTAAGCTGTTAAATTGCTTTAAAACTGAATATTAGCATAAAGTCCGAACTTATTGTTTGCGTAAGTAGGACTTAGAATAAGCTGTGATTTACCCTTGTTAAAGGGATTCCAGTTTTTTAAAGGTTCTAACCTGTAAACCAAATCCGTAACTATTATCCCAATACCAGCTCCTACCAAAACATCGGATAACCAATGTTTGTTGTTTAATATCCTAAAAACACCTGTCGTTGTGGCAAATAAATATCCGCTAAAAGCGAGCCACGGACTGGTATCAATAAATTCATGATGTAATACAGTTGCCATAACAAAGGCATTAGATGTATGACCTGACGGGAAACTGTCATTGTCCGATCCATCTGGCCTCATTTCTTTGGTTAAAGTTTTTATACCAATCGTAATCAAGCTATTGG
>CAYPHN010000081.1:0-10123 GCA_964410265.1 uncultured Flavobacteriaceae bacterium
TGAACAAAAGCTACAATATGGTAAATGGTTATGTGCAAAACAGACAGCAACCAAGACTGGAAGTATTAATGGCAATAGCCGAAATACTGGACGTAGATGTAAAAGACCTGATTATCTCCAACAAAAAAGATTAAAATAGATGTTTGAACAAACCTTTAAAAATATAGACGACATACTGCACAAAGATGCAGGTTGTGGAAGCGAGTTAGATTACGTAGAGCAAACCTCTTGGGTGTTGTTCTTAAAATACTTAGACGACTTAGAAAAGGACAAGCAAACCGCTGCTGAACTTTCTGGAAAGACCTACGAAAGAATAATTGAAAAAAAATACCATTGGACAATTTGGGCTGCGCCCAAATTGCCAAACGGCAATATTGACCATAACGCTTTGACAGGTGATGATTTATTGGATTTTGTAAACAATGAACTCTTCCCCTACCTCAAAAAGTTTAAAGCAAACGCTACCAGTGCCAACACCATTGAATACAAGATTGGCGAGATTTTTAGCGAATTAAAAAACCGAATACAAAGCGGTTACAACTTACGTGAAGTAGTAAGCCTAATTGACGAACTCCGTTTTAGAACCCACGCAGAACAGCTCGAAATGAGCCATTTGTATGAGGGGAAAATAAAAAATATGGGGAATGCAGGGCGTAATGGTGGAGAATATTACACGCCAAGACCGCTGATTAAGACCATAGTAAAAGTTGTAGCTCCCCAAATTGGCGAAACCATTTATGATGGTGCAGTAGGTTCTGCGGGATTTTTGGTAGAAGCTTTTGCTTACCTCAATAAAAAAGGACTATCAACTTCTGATGTAGAAACTTTACAGAAAAACACCTTTTACGGAAAAGAGAAAAAATCGCTTGCCTACATTATTGGTATTATGAATATGATATTGCACGGTGTGGAAGCTCCCAATATTATACACACCAATACATTGGCAGAAAACCTAAGCGATATACAAGAAAAAGACCGCTACAATGTAGTATTGGCAAACCCTCCTTTTGGCGGAAAAGAACGTGCAGAAGTACAACAGAACTTCCCAATTAAAACAGGCGAAACTGCTTCTTTGTTTTTACAGCATTTTATTAAAATTTTGAAAGCAGGCGGAAAAGCAGGAATTGTAATTAAAAATACTTTTTTGAGTAATACCGATAACGCCTCTGTGGCGTTACGAAAAGAATTATTGACCAACTGTAATTTACATACCGTATTGGATTTACCAGGCGGAACATTTACAGGAGCAGGAGTAAAAACCGTAGTACTCTTTTTTGAAAAAGGAAGTGCCACCCAAAAAACTTGGTTTTACCAATTGAACTTGGATAGAAACTTAGGAAAAACCAACCCGCTAAACGAAAAGGATTTAGCTGATTTTGTAACATTACAAAAAACACAGGCGGAGAGCGAAAACTCTTGGACGGTAAACATTGCCGACCTTGACCAAAACACACTTGATTTATCTGCTAAAAACCCCAACACACCAGAAGAAGCCCCGTTACGCCAACCAAAAGAGATTTTGGAAAATATGAAAGCCTTAGATGCTGAAAGCGAAACCATTTTAAACTCAATTTTGGATTTGATATGAAAAAAGAAAACAAAATACAACTATTCCAAAACCAGAATGTAAGAACACATTGGGATGAAAAAAACGAAAAATGGTATTTCGCTGTGCAAGATATTGTTCAAATATTATCAGAAAGTAATGATGTAAAGCAATACATCAAAAAAATGCGTAGCAGAAACATTGATCTTAACAACAACTGGGGTACAATTTGTACCCCTCTTGAAATGATAGCAGCAGATGGTAAAAAGCGTAAAATACAAGCCGCAGATACCGAAGGGGTTTTAAGGGTTATCCAATCCATTCCTTCTAAAAAAGCAGAACCTTTTAAACTATGGTTAGCAAAAGTTGGTGCAGAACGCATTGAAGAAACAGAAGATCCTGAATTGGCTTTTGACCGTGCAATGGAAACTTACCTTGCCAAAGGCTACTCTAAAGAATGGATAAACCAACGCCTAAAAAGCATAGAAGTACGCAAAGAACTTACGGACGAATGGCAAGAAAGAGGGATGAAAAAAGGTTTGGAATATGCCATACTTACCAATGAGTTAACCAAAGCTTGGGCAGGAAAAGATGTAAAAGAATACAAAAAGCACAAAGGATTAAAAAAAGAAAACTTGCGAGACAATATGAGCAACTTAGAATTGGTGCTTAATATGTTGGCAGAAGCCTCTACCACAGAAATATCGAAAGAAAAACAGCCCAAAGGCTTAGCACAAAACAAAGACATTGCTCGTAAAGGTGGTAATGCAGCTAAAAAAGCCCGTTTAGAAATTGAAAAACAAACAGGAAAGCCAATTATTTCTTCTGCTAACGCGAAGAAGTTAATTGTTAATGCAAAATTGATAATTGATAATGAAGAAAATGATACAATATAAAAGCGGAACCATTGTAAACTCAATTTTGGATTTGATATGAAAGAAGGTTGGGAAATAAAAAAATTGGGAGATTTAGGTAAGGTTTCTATGTGTAAAAGGATTCTTAAAAAACAAACTTCTTCAGTAGGAGATATTCCTTTTTATAAAATTGGCACATTTGGAAAGGTTCCGAATGCTTTTATAGCAAAAGAAATTTATGAAGAATATCGGTCTAAATATTCATTCCCAAAAAAAGGAGACATATTATTATCTGCTTCGGGAACTATCGGAAGACGTGTGATTTATGATGGAAAACCTGCGTATTTTCAAGATTCTAATATTGTTTGGATTGACAATAATGAAAAAGAAGTCTCAAACGAGTACCTCTACAAATTTTATGGCTTTTGCAATTGGAATCCTTCAAAAGGAGCTACAATTTCAAGACTTTATAATGATGATTTAAGGAAAATAAAAATCCCACTACCACCGCTCCCCGAGCAACAACGCATAGTAGCCATTTTAGACCAAGCCTTTGCTGCCATAGAAAAAGCCAAAACCAATGCACAGCAAAATTTACTTAACGCAAAACAGCTTTTTGAAAGCTATTTGCAAGGGGTGTTTGAGAATAAAGGGGATGATTGGGAGGAGAAAACTTTGGGAGAGGTTATGAATTTCTTCAATGGATTTGCTTTTAAAAGTAAAGATGCAATTGATGATTCCAATACACAAGTAATTAGAATGGGGAATTTATATCAAAACAAACTCAATTTAGAAAGGAAAGCTGTTTTTTATCCAAACAGTTTTGCAACTGATTATGAAAAATATTTATTAAAAGAAAATGACTTAATTATTTCTTTAACAGGAACGACAGGTAAAGAAGATTATGGTTACACAGTTAAAATTCCACAAACAGAACGTAAACTATTATTAAACCAACGGATTGCTAAATTTGAGATTAAAGACGAAAAAGTAATTGAAAGAGATTTGCTATTTCGCTTTTTACTTTCGCGTGTTTTCTTAGATGAATTGTACAAAACTGCAAATGGAACTCGACAAGCAAATTTATCTACGGAAACAATGAAAGGTTTAGAAATTAGTTTTCCTAAATCATTAAATGAACAACAAAAAATAGTCAAAAAGCTAAACAGCCTTTCAGTCGAAACCAAAAAGTTAGAAGGTATTTATCAGCAAAAAATAAATGATTTGGAGGAGTTGAAAAAGTCAGTATTAAATAAAGCATTTAAAGGAAAACTGTAGGGGCAGACCTCTGTGTCTGCCCTTATACAAAATGTATAAACAATATAAATAAATTTAGAAATAACCCATATTTAGCGAACATACAGGTTTGCCCCAACAAAAAAATAAAATGAAATACAACCCAAAAATCCATAAACGTAAGTCCATCCGATTAAAAGGATATGATTATGCACAGGCAGGATTGTATTTTGTAACGATTTGTTGTCAAAACAGAGAACATTTTTATGGAAATATTGAAAATGGTGTGATGGTATTAAATGAACCGGGTATAATGATTGAAAAATGGTATTACGAATTGGAAAATAAATTTTCGGATATCAAATGCCGTGAAATGGTGGTAATGCCAAACCATTTTCATTGTATCATCGAAAACGTAGGGGCGACCCTTGTGGTCGACCCAATTAATAATGGGCAACCACAAGGGATTGCCCCAACAGATAACCCAACGGGAAAATCAACCAATAAAACGATAGGTGAAATAATTGGCGCATTTAAATCAATAACAACAAACGAATATATTCGTGGGGTAAAAACAAAAAACTGGAAACGCTTTGATGGTAAATTATGGCAACGTAATTATTGGGAACACATCATACGAAATGAAAAATCATATTATAATATTTCTGATTATATAAAAAATAACCCAATGAATTGGGAAACAGACTTATTGTTTTTAGAAAATAATCCTTCAATCATAAAATCCAATAAATCTTAATTTTGACAGTGAAGAAAAGAATTTACATACAACAATGGTTAGATTTTAAACCTTACCAAAGCCAAACTGCTACAGATGGTTATTACCTTAAATTAAGCAACGAGGTAAAGAACGCTATTACTACTAACACGCAATCATTGGTATTGCAAACGTACTTGCAAGCCAAAGAAATAGATATGTTGACTTGTTTTTTAACTTCTTACTTTGAAGATATTATTTCTGAAACCAACCTTTGGAACTCGTTTGTTAAAAAACACAAAGAGCTTTACAACAAACAATTGCCTTTTTATTTTTTGGATGAATATTACGAAGAGGAGATAAACGTACAAGATGTTAGCTTTTTAATTTGGTATTTTATGAATACCATACAAGAAGAAAAGTTTATTGCTCCTTTCAACGGTTTTATACTCGAAACTGCCGAAAAAGTAATGGCTATTTTTGATAAATCTTGGGATTATGCTCCCGAAAACGGACATTTAAAACAGTTTTACGAAATAGCAGAAAACGAAACCGATTTTTATGAAGCGAGAGCCATTAATGACATAGTGCTGTTTCAATCGTATTTGTTTTATGCAGATACCAATCGCATTATTAAAGAAAAAGAACTCGAAATAATTAAAAACCCTGATGCTAAAGAAAACATCCGAATGTTTTTGAATGACAATAGAGATGATACCTTACACAAATCGCACACCCGTTTATTAAGTTTAACAGCTAAAGAATGGGCATCAGAAATAATAGGAAAAGAACATCCGCTTAAAAAAGATTTCTTAAACATATCTGAGCGCATTAGAGGTTTCTTTTTCTACAAAGGACAGGGTGAAAATAATGTTTTTATCGAGCATATTGCTTCGAGCAAAAAGTTTAACCTCACCAAAAAATCGTTCGATAATGGAGACTCTCTCCAAGAAATAGACTCCATTTTATTTATGGGCATTGTACAATGGCAGAATGAATGGTGGTTTTCGGGCATCTTTTTTCAACAACCTTTTAATGCCGATTTAATTTTAGATGAAAAAAATTCGATAGAAGCCAGAATGCAAGTCAATTTTTTAGATCATCAAACAAAAGAAGTAGATGATGTTTTAGAACAACAACACCAAGCTTTTTTAGATTTTAACAATGGTTTACCCATAGCATTTATTCCATCAGAAAAGGTAGATGATTTTACTAAAAATTATATTGCATTTTTTAATGATTCCTTAAAATTATCTTCAAAAGAACAAAAAGCGGCAAAACAACGAGCCAAGGATGAAGGTTATTTTGGAACAGAAGATGAACCTAAAAACTACGAAGAAGTTTCTGATACTGCTTTAGTGTTTTTTAACCCAAAAAGTGGTGTAGAAATAGCTTTAGCCGCAAATAGTGCTTTTCCATTACCTAACAATCCTTATTTTGATAAAGCTGAAAGTGAAGAGCATATTTTACGCTTGTTAATGGATGAAAGTTTATCGGTAGAATTAGTAATGTATTGTATTGATAATTGTAAATCGAAACTCCCATTTTTTAAAGAGGGTGTTGGAAAATCATACTTAAAAGACATTGATTTTTTATTGCGCTTTTGGAAAAAGGACAGCTATCATACTAAACCAGCAATAACATTTACAGGAGAAAAGAAATGATAAAATGAGCAAAACAGACAACAACATAGAACCTCAAAATAAATTAATAGTTTTTCAAGACAAAAATATTCGTAGAATATGGCACGAAGAAGAGTGGTTTTATTCTGTTGTAGATATTATTGAAGTGCTTACGGATAGTAAAAACCCAAGAGATTACTGGTATCGTGTAAAGAAAAGAGCAGGAGAAGAAGAAAAAATGGAGTTGTCGACAATTTGTCGACAACTGAAAGTAGCCTCTAAAGACGGTAAAAAATATACTACTGATTGTTCCAATACCGAAGGTGTTTTTAGAATTATTCAATCCATTCCATCACACAAAGCAGAACCATTTAAAAGATGGTTGGCAAAAGTAGGAAAAGAGCGTTTAGATGAAATAGAAAACCCTGAATTAGCTCAAGAGCGGATGAAGGACATTTACGAGCAAAAAGGATATCCTAAAGATTGGATTGACAAACGATTGAGAGGAATTGCTATTCGCCAAAATCTTACAGACGAATGGAAAGAGAGAGGGATAAAAGAGCATAGAGATTACGCCATTTTAACTGCTGAAATTTCAAAAGCTACTTTTGGAATGACCCCAAGCGAATACAAAGCATTTAAAAATTTACCTGCAAAATCAAAAGCCAATCTCCGAGACAATATGGGTGACTTGGAATTGATTTTTACAATGTTAGGCGAACGTGTAACTACTGAAATTTCTAAAGAAGAAAAGCCCGAAACATTTACTGAAAACAAAAAAGTAAGCCCAAAGAGGTGGTAAAGTAGCAGGAAATGCACTAAAAGAAACCGAAAAAGAATTGGGCAGAAGTGTAAGCAAGCCAATTAATAATGAACAATTGACAATTGATAATGAAAGAAATCTGATAAAAAATAAATCGTTTGCTTTTGCATTAAGAGTTGTAAAACTCTACAAATTTCTTTGTGATAAGAAGGAGTATGTATTGAGCAAGCAATTATTGAGAAGTGGGACTGCAATAGGTGCTTTAATTCGTGAAGCTGAACACGCAGAAAGTAAGGCTGATTTTATCCACAAGATGGCAATTGCACTAAAAGAAGCCAATGAAACCGAATATTGGATTGATTTATTGTATCAAAGTGACTATTTAGACCAGTCAGCTTTTGAGTCGATAAAACCCGACATTCAAGAATTACTCAAACTTTTAATTTCAATCATAAAATCGAGTAAGCGAAATAAATAATTGTCAATTTTCCATTATCAACTATCAATTAAAAAAATTATGAATGAAGCAGAAACAAGAGCAGAATTAATCGACCCACAATTAACCAAAGCAGGTTGGGGAGTTGTGGAAGATTCTAAAGTGTTACGAGAACGCAACGTATATAAAAACACCGATGGTGTTAAAATTACAGACGGTAGAATTCAAGTGGGAGGCAAAAGAGCCAAGCCATTAATTGCCGATTATATTTTAGTTTACAAAGGAATTAAACTCGCTGTTGTAGAAGCAAAAAGCAATGAACTAGATGTTGCTGAAGGTGTTGCACAAGCAAAATTATACGCTACCAAACTACATTTAGAAACTACATACGCTGCCAACGGAAAGGAGGTTTACCAAATCTGTATGCCAACAGGCAAAGAAGGTTTGGTAAATGAGTTTTTAAGTCCGCAAGCATTATGGGATAAAACCTACCCAAAAGGAACAGCTACCGAACAAGCGTCAGCATGGCGAGATAAATTTTCGAGCATTCCGTTTGAAGATAAATCGGGAACTTGGCAACCTAGATATTATCAAGAAATTGCAGTAAGAAACACCTTAGAATCTATCGCACAAGGAAAAGACAGAATATTACTGACACTTGCCACAGGTACAGGTAAAACGGCAATTGCGTTTCAAATTGCTTGGAAACTGTTTCATACCCGTTGGAACCTTTCGGCAATGGTTAATGATAAATTGTTAATGGTTAGCGACACTAATAATTTACCATTAACAACTAACAATTATAAAAAGAGACGACCAAGAATATTGTTTTTAGCCGATAGGAACATCCTAGTAAATCAGGCGTTTTCTAACGGATTTTCTTCTTTTGATGACGGAAAAACTGACCACAGAGTACGAATATCGCCATCAGAAATGAGGAAAACAGGGAAAGCACCAAGAAACGGAAGTATCTTTTTTACTATTTTCCAAAGTTTTATGACCAATACGGATAGCGAAGAAGAAATTAATGATGATGCGCTATTAGCTGCTGAACCACAAGAGAATTATGGCGATACAGATAATTCACAATTAACCATTAATCATTCACAATTCAGATTCGGAGAATACCCCAAAGACTTTTTTGATTTAATCATCATAGATGAATGTCATAGAGGCGGTGCAAATGATGAAGGAAATTGGAGAGGAATTTTAGATTATTTTTCTCCTGCTGTTCAATTAGGTTTAACTGCGACACCAAAACGAAAAGACAATGTAGATACTTATGCTTATTTTGGTGAGCCAGTATTTATTTATTCCCTAAAAGACGGAATTAATGATGGATTTCTAACACCTTTCAAAGTAAAACGAATCAAAACCACATTAGATGATTACATCTATACCAATGATGATACTATTGTTGAAGGAGAAGTTGAAGATGGCAAACTCTATGAAGAAAAAGATTTTAACCGAACAATTGTAATTCCTGCAAGAGAGCGTTTTCGTGTGCAAACCTTTATGGATGAAGCCAACGAAAATGAGAAAACCATTATTTTCTGTGCTACACAAGTACACGCTGCAATGGTTCGGGATATGGTAAATCAATACAAGAAGAAAAGTAAGAATCCTGATTATTGCGTTCGTGTAACTGCCAATGATGGAAAAATAGGAGAAACCTTTTTAGAGCAGTTTCAAGACAATGAAAAGTTAATTCCAACGATACTTACTACTTCACAAAAACTATCGACAGGAGTTGATGCACGAAACATTAGAAATATTGTGTTGATGCGTCCAGTCAATCAGATTATCGAGTTTAAACAAATTGTGGGTAGAGGAACTCGTTTGTTTGACGGAAAAGAGTTCTTTACAATTTATGATTTTGTAGATGCTTACCAACGTTTTTCTGACCCAGAATGGGATGGCGAACCAGTTGAGGAAGAAGCTTGTTCAAGATGTGGAAACAATCCTTGTACTTGCGAAAAAAAACCTCCAATTCCTTGTCCTGAATGTGGCGAAAGACCTTGTATTTGCGAACAAGAGCCATCAACGGAATGTGAGAAATGTGGTCAGCTTCCTTGTATTTGTAAAAAGAAAGTAAAAATCAAACTCCGCAATGGAAAAGAGCTCGAAATACAAAAAATGATTTCTACTTCATTTTGGAGTGCTGATGGCAAGCCAATTTCAGCAGAAGAGTTTTTAAATAATCTATTTGGTGAGTTAACAAACTTCTTTAAAAGTGAAGCAGAATTAAGAGCAATTTGGAGTAATCCAGTTACTCGAAAAACATTATTAGAAAAGTTGGATGAAGCAGGTTTTGGATCTGATGAATTAAATACACTCAAAAAACTAATTGATGCAGAAAAAAGTGACCTTTTTGATGTGTTGGAATATGTGTTTAACAGCGATATTAAACCTATTAGCAGAGAAGAAAGAGTTGCAGCAGCAGAAGCTACAATCTTTGCATTGCTCAACGATAAGCAAAAGGAATTCATCGAATTTGTATTGAGTAAATATGTAGAAACAGGAGTTGGAGAATTAGACCAAGAAAAGCTACCAATCTTGCTGACTACCAAATATCAATCTTTAGAAGATGCTAAGGAGGTATTGGGAGAAGTAGCAAGTATCAGCTCTCTATTTATTGAATTTCAGAAACACTTATATGAACAGAAAGTAGCATAATAAATAGCTAAAACTTGCTAAAGAGTATGTCTTTGCCAACACTATCAACTATTGGTATCACTGCTACCGACAAGTTTTTAAAGTTGGTAACAGTATTTTATATCAAACAAAACTAACTTTCGGCAGCAAATCGAGTTTAGTGCCGAATTATAGTTTTAAATATTTTATAGAAAAGAGAATGCAAATTTTGGCACTGCTCGTGCCATTTTTATTGCTTTCTATTTTCTTTTTTTCGGTTTTATTTTCTCCTATAAAAATTAATTTTTCTAAGTTGA
>CAYPHN010000081.1:10133-12241 GCA_964410265.1 uncultured Flavobacteriaceae bacterium
TGCTTCCCAGTTTTTAATAAAAAACTCATCATTAATAATAGATGAAAAATAAACCTATGAGCCGAATAACATTTGTATTCGGCTCACTATTTGTGTATATTTGAGCCGAATAAGCAAAATAATCGGCTCATGCGCTATAATTGGCAACAATCAGATTGGACAAAATTTAGATATAAAATTACAGCTATTGAACATCTCTTGTTTGACTTTGCTGAAAAATCAGGACGAATAAGTGGCTTTCTCAAAGGCTTATCAGAAGATGCACAGACTGAAACCATTATTGATATGATGGTGTCTGAAGCCATAAAAACTTCTGAAATTGAAGGTGTATATCTGAGCCGAAAAGATGTAATGTCGTCTATCAAAAAAAATCTAGGCTTAGTTAAGAAAATTGAACAAGTTAAAGATAAAAAGGCGGAAGGTGCGGGTGAACTTATTGTTGATGTTAGAAATAGCTATACCGAAGCATTGACAGAAGAAAAACTGTTTTCTTGGCATCGAATGCTAATGAAAGGAAGCAAGGGTATTCAAGTTGGAGAATGGCGTAGCCATCAAGAGCCTATGCAAATTGTATCTGGTGCAATGGGTAAAGAAAAAGTTCATTATGAAGCTCCACCATCTGCTAAAGTTCAAGGTGAAATGGCACGGTTTATAGCATGGTTTAATGATACTGCTCCTTATGGTAAAAATGAGATTAATAAACCTGCCGTACGTTCTGGTATTGCACATTTATATTTTGAATCTATTCACCCCTTTGAAGATGGTAATGGTCGGATTGGACGTGCTATTTCCGAAAAAGCATTATCACAAGGTGTAAAGCGACCTGTATTACTTAGTTTATCTAAGGCTATTGAAGCCAATAAAAAAGAGTATTATAAGGCCCTAGAAACTGCTCAAAAATCTAATGAGATTACAGATTGGATTTACTACTTTGTAAATATGATAATTGATGCTCAAAATCAGGCAGAAAAGCAGATTGAATTCACATTGAAGAAAACGAAATTCTTTGATCGTTTTGAAAGCCAATTTAATGAACGTCAATTTAAGGTCATCAAGCGTATATTAGCTGAAGGGGTGAAAGGTTTTGAAGGAGGTATGAATGCTAAAAAGTATGTATCAATAACCCATACGTCTAAGGCTACAGCTACAAGAGATTTACAAGACCTTGTTGAAAAAAATGTTTTTATTCCATCAGGTGGAGGACGTAGTACAAGTTACACTATAAATCTTGGCTAAACTTGTGTTTGATTTCGTTTGTTTAGCTTTTTTAGGTCAAGAAGATAATTATTTTTTCTTTCATCAGCAAAAAAAAGAAATCTTTTTACAATCTTAAAACAAAAGTTATTCTGAATTATTTTTTTGAGTATGATGGACTCAAAAATAATTCAGAATAACTTTCCTACTAGTAAAGCTCATGGAAGAAAGCTTACAATAAAGCGTTAGATTCATAAGATTAGCGTTTTTGGATTTCCACTTTTGATATAATCCTATTTAATAGTTCCAAATGATACCATTTATACCCATAATTAATAAATACTACATGTTAAATCAAACTATAAAATAGTTAACTTAAAAAGGCAAATAGTGCATACTATTTGTATAAAAATTTGTTCGCTTTGCGAACGGATTTGAATAGCAAGAGGGTAACACGCTTCGCGATGTTACTTGTCATTCAATTTATTGATTATCAGTATTTTAAAATGTATTTAACAAACGAATGGATGCCGTAGTTTCCATATTTAGAAATATCGAAGAAACGCAACTCAAGCCAACAAAAAAAATGTTAGAATCATTATTTGAAGGAAATATAAAAGAAAAAAAACAACCACTCCTTGTTGAACGAAAATTTAAAGAGCATGAAAAAGTAAAGTCAAAAGAAGAGCGTCTCTACATTCATTATTACAATAAATATGAAAACAACACATAAAGAGTTGAATCAATTAAAACGCGATCTAAAACGTACTCTTGTACCTGTTAAATATATAAAAAGTACATTTGGCACCGATTATTATCGTTTGAATCTCTCTAAAGAAGAATATGAAAAATTAAACTCGAAAGTAAAGAACCACCGTTAAAAACGGTGGCTTTGGTTTTCAGATTAGACCCAA
>CAYPHN010000082.1:0-214 GCA_964410265.1 uncultured Flavobacteriaceae bacterium
AAGATATAAGTATGAGTTTTAAAAAACAAGATATATTGGGTGCTTTAGAAAAAATATCAGCACCTGGCGAAGGAAAAAATTTAGTTGAAAGTAATGCAATCACTAATATTGTGGTATTTGATAATGAAGTAATTGTTGATGTTACTATTGCTAATCCTACCTTACAAGCCAAGAAAAAAACCGAAGTTGAAGTCATGAAAATTATTCATGATGA
>CAYPHN010000082.1:235-12229 GCA_964410265.1 uncultured Flavobacteriaceae bacterium
AATGTAACGAGTAAGGTTGTTGAAACTGGGAGTAAGGGTATTACTCAAGATAAATCCATTCCTGGAATTAACAACATTATAGCCATAGCTTCTGGTAAAGGAGGTGTTGGTAAATCTACATTAACAGCTAATATTGCGGTTTCTTTAGCAAAAATGGGATTTAAAGTTGGGGTTTTAGATGCAGATGTTTACGGGCCATCCATGCCAATTATGTTTGGAGTTGAGAAAGAAAGACCTTTATCTGTAAAGATTGATGGAAAGTCTAAAATGAAACCTATTGAAAATTACGGTGTAAAAATGTTGTCTTTAGGGTTTTTTACTGACCCAAATCAGGCGGTGATTTGGCGTGGTGCCATGGCATCAAAAGCACTGAATCAAATGATTTTTGATGCGCATTGGGGTGAACTTGATTTTTTATTGGTTGATTTACCTCCTGGTACTGGTGATATTCACTTGTCTATGGTTCAAGCGGTTCCTATAACAGGTGCTGTTATTGTAAGTACTCCACAAAATATCGCTTTAGCGGATGCCAAAAGAGGTGTAGCCATGTTTAAACAAGAAAATATCAATGTGCCTGTTTTAGGTATCGTTGAAAATATGAGTTATTTTACACCAGAAGAATTGCCAGAAAATAAATATTATATTTTCGGGAAAGACGGTGCAAAACATTTGGCCAGTGATTTGGGTACAAATTTATTAGGAGAGATACCATTAATACAAAGTATTCGTGAGTCTGGTGATGTTGGATATCCTGTTGCCCTGCAAGATGGCTCTGAAATAGAAAAGGCTTTTAATGAAGTAGCTAAGAATATGTTGTCTGAATTGGTAAAAAGGAATAAAAATTTACCACCAACTGAAATTGTAAGAATTACAACAATGTCTGGTTGTCGTACAAAATAAATTACGCCTTGCCAATATTATTCATGTTGACACAGGGTTTAAATGTTATATAATGACAGAAACAGAATTATTAAAGAATATAGAAAAGGCTTTAGAAGAAATACGCCCGTATCTGTTGAATGATGGCGGAAATATATCTTTAGTATCTATAGAAAATGATATTGTTAAAGTACAGTTTGAAGGAAACTGTGTAGGCTGTAATATCAATCAAATGACTTTAACTAACGGGGTAGAAGCTACTATAAAAAAATATGCACCCCAAATAAATAAAGTGATAGAAGTTAAATAAGCTTCTATAAAAATATTCGTTATATTTGTGAAAACCCAAATCACAAGTATAATATGCAACTCTTTTTTGCCGAATTATTATTACTTCTTAAATTCTTGATAAAAAGAAATCCCGAATAAATGCTTAATTTAGACTAGCATTTTATACTTATATTTTTTTTAACTTAAACTTAATATTATGCCAAGATACCATGCTTTAGGTAAAATTCCACCTAAGAGACATACTGTATTTAAAAACGAAAAAGGAGGTTTGTATCAGGAAGAACTTTTTGGAACTGCTGGTTTTGCAGGAATGTCATCATTAATTTACCATTTACATCCGCCAACGGTGGTTTCAGAAGTGAAACAAATCAAAGATCTAACACCAAAGATAGCTGTTGAAAAAAATATGAAAGCTTTAAGTTTTAAAGGTTTTTCCTTAAAACCAGAAGAAGATTATTTAAAAAGTAGAAAGACATTATTTGTTAATAACGATTTACATATAGGTTTGGCTGCTCCAAAGCAGTTTTCAAAAGATTATTTTTATCGCAATAGTGACGCTGATGAAATGCTTTTTATTCATATAGGTTCAGGTATTTTACGCACTATGTATGGTGATTTAGAATTTAAGTATGGCGATTATTTGATTATTCCTAGAGGTACTACCTATCAAATAGATTTTCATACTGAAGAAAATAGAATTTTATATATCGAATCATTTAGTCCAATCTTATCTCCTAAGCGTTACCGGAATAATTTCGGACAATTTTTAGAGCATTCGCCATTTTGTGAACGTGATTTTAGATTGCCAAAAAACCTAAAAACGCATGATGAAAAAGGAATATTCAAAATTTTATCTAAAAAACAAGGTTTGTTATGGGAATATACGCATAGTTATCACCCATTTGATGTGGTAGGTTGGGATGGCTTTAATTATCCTTACGCCTTTTCAATTCACGATTTTGAACCAATTACAGGAAGAATTCATATGCCACCACCAATTCACCAACAATGGGAAGCTGCCGGTTTTGTAGTTTGTTCGTTTGTGCCAAGAATGTATGATTATCATCCAGATTCTGTTCCGGCACCGTACCACCACAGTAATATTGATTCAGAAGAAATTTTATATTATGTAGATGGAGATTTTATGAGCAGAAATAATATTGAAAAGGGACATATTACCTTGCATCCTGGAGGTATACCCCATGGTCCTCATCCTGGTGCGATAGAAAGAAGTATAGGTAAAAAAGAAACAGGTGAACTTGCTGTTATGATAGATCCATTTCGTCCGGTTATGATTACAGAAGAAGCTTTAAAATTAGAGGTGGACGATTATTATAAGAGTTGGATTTTATAAAAAGATATAAGATCGCTTCGCTTTTAAGACAAACGACTTAAGACCAATACTAAAAAAGAAAATGCATAACTATAAAAACTAATAATTTCGAAAAAAAGCATGGAATTGGTCTATGAATCTTATGAAATTACCAAGAATTTTCCAAAAGAAGAAAAGTTTGGATTGGCAAGTCAATTAAATAGATGTAGCGTGTCGATTCCATCTAATATTGCAGAAGGAACAAGTAAAAGTTCGGAAAAGCATTTTATAACACTTCTAGAACATAGTTTAGGCTCTGCATTCGAATGGGAAACGCAAATTCTTATTGCCTATAAATTGGGATATATTAATCAAGAAAAATTTATTGAACTAGAAAATAAAATAAAAGAAATTCAAAATATGATATTTAGATTTAAGGTTAAAATAAAAGATCAATGACAAAATCTTTTATCATGCATCTTAATATCTTATATCCTAAATAATTAGAAAATGAGCAACTTAAAAAAAATAGAAAATTTTAATTACGGATTAGAAAAAATATTTCCAGAGGCAGATGATTTTTTACCTTTATTAGGAACAGATTATGTAGAGTTTTATGTGGGAAACGCCAAACAGGCAGCACATTATTATAAAACTGCTTTTGGTTTTCAGTCTATTGCTTATGCAGGGTTGGAAACGGGTATGTCTGATAGAACATCGTATGTGTTAGGACAAGATAAAATCCGGATTGTTTTTACAACACCTATGCCAGGGTCAGATCACTCCGATATATTCGATCATATTACAAAACATGGCGATGGTGTTAAAGTTGTTGCACTTTGGGTTGATGATGCAACAAAGTCTTGGGAAGAAACAACCCAAAGAGGTGCAAAATCTTATATGAAACCTATTATTGAAAAAGATAAAAATGGCGAAGTTGTACGTTCAGGAATTCACACTTATGGAGATACCGTACATATTTTTGTAGAACGTAAAAATTACAAGGGTGTATTTTTACCAAAATATGAAAAATGGGAATCTAATTTGAACCCAACCGACGTTGGTTTGCGTTATATAGATCATATGGTAGGAAATGTTGGTTGGAATGAAATGAATATTTGGGCTGATTTTTACAATAAAACAATGGGTTTTGCAAACCTGATCACTTTTGATGATAAAGATATTTCAACACAGTATACGGCACTAATGAGTAAGGTAATGACCAATGGTAATGGAAGAGTAAAATTCCCAATCAATGAACCGGCAGAAGGAAAGAAAAAATCACAAATTGAAGAGTATCTTGATTTTTATAATGGTCCAGGTGTACAACATATTGCTGTTGCTACAAATAATATATTGGAAACTGTAAAAGCAATGACTGAAAGGGGTGTCGAATTCTTATATGTCCCTGGTACTTACTATGATACGGTTTTAGAAAGAGTCGGTGATATTGATGAAGATCTTGTAGAATTAAAAGAGTTAGGTATCTTGGTGGATAGAGATGATGAAGGTTATTTATTGCAAATTTTTACAAAACCTGTAACTGACAGGCCGACCTTGTTTTTTGAAATTATTCAACGCAAAGGAGCACAATCTTTTGGTAAAGGAAATTTTAAGGCACTATTTGAATCTATTGAAGCCGAACAAGAAAGAAGAGGTACACTTTAAAAAAAATGAATTTGCTTCAGGCTTTCAGGTAATTTCAAGGTTATATTGCTAGATTTATAAATTAATAGGATTTTATTAACAATGAAATCCTTTTTTATTAAATTTGGTATTAGAAAATGATATAAGGAGGTTGAAATTTGCTTAAAATAGAATCATCATACTCAATTATACTAAAACTAACACCTATGCGTATTTTAAAAAGTAACCAAATTCTGTTATTAGTGCTATTCATTGCTATAATGTCATGTAATTCTGATAAAAAAGATAATAAATCAAAAAACAACCCTAACCCTAATATTCTCCAACAAACCCTCTATTTTGGTGGTGATATTATTACAATGGTTGGAGATACACCTCAATATGTTGAGGCGGTTCTAGAACGCAATGGTAAAATTATTTTTTCTGGCGATATAGCAGGAGTGAAAAGTAGTTTTAATAATAATACCACAGAAGTTGATTTGCAAGGAAAAACCATGCTCCCGGGTTTTATAGACCCTCATGGGCATTTTATGTCAGCCGCATTAATGGTAACACAAGTGAACTGTGCCTCACCGCCAATGGGAGATGTTACCGATATACCTAGTATGATTAAAAAACTACTAAATTTTAAAGAGGAAAAAGGGATTAAAGATGGTGAATGGATTGTTGGCTGGGGTTATGATCAAGATTTATTAGCTGAAAAGCGTCACATCACAAAAATGGATTTAGATAAAGCCTTTCCAAACAATAAAGTATTAATTGTACACATCTCCATGCACGGAGGTGTATTAAATTCCAAAGCCCTAGAATGGGCTAAAGTTGATGAAAACTATAAAACGCCAGAAGGAGGTGTAGTTGCTAGAATTGAAGGAACCAATGAGCCTGCAGGCTTATTGATGGAAATGGCATATATGCCTGTGTTCGGTAAATTACCGCAACCTTCTGAAGATGAAATGATGGATTTGATGAAGGCTGCTCAAATGCAATATACGAGTAACGGATACACACACGCCGTAGAAGGGTTCACACATATAAAAGATATGAATACTCTAAAAAGGGCAGCAAAAGAAGATCGATTTTTTATTGATATTGTATCACTTCCCGGTTTTAACGAAATGGACAAATGGTTAAATAATACAGATTATCCATTCGGAGAATATAATAATCGCCTAAAATTCGCAGGAGGAAAATTTACTTTAGACGGTTCGCCTCAAGGATTAACGGCTTATATGGCAGAGCCCTATAAAGTTTCAGGTCCAAATGGTGAAAAAAACTGGGTTGGAAATACTTCAATTCCAAGAGCAGAATTAGCAAAAATGGCGAAGACTATGGTAGAGAACAATGTGCAAATAATGTTCCATGCCAATGGCGACGGCGCCATAGAAGATGCTATTTTCGCTATTGAAAGTGCAGGGATAAAAGCGGCTGATGATAAACGACCTATCATTATTCACTCTCAATTTCAAAAATCAGCGCATTTAAAAAAGTATGTGGAGATTGGAATTTCACCAACCTATTTCACCAACCATACATTTTACTGGGGAGATGTTCATATCAGAAATGTTGGTGAAGAAAAAGCTTCATTTATTAGTCCAATGAAAGCTGCAAAAGATCAAGGCCTTATAATATCTAATCATACGGACTTTAATGTTACCTTATTAGACCCATTTTTTGTAATGTGGACATCTATGAAACGTGAAACAAGAGCTGGTAAAATTTTGGGAGCAGATCAAGTAATTGATGCATATACTGCATTACAATCACTTACAACAGGACCGGCCTACCAATTTTTTGAAGAAAATAGAAAAGGGAAAATTAAAAAAGACATGTTAGCTGATTTTGTGATTTTGGATAAAAACCCATTAAGGATTAATAACGTTGATGATATTAAAAATATAAAAGTTTTAGAAACCATAAAGGAAGGTAAAACGGTTTATAAAAAATAATTATAATTTAAAATGCTATTTTAGGGATAGTTACAACAAAATATTTGCGATTAAAGTAAAGTGGCCTTTTATTTTTTGTCGACATTAATGATTAAACTATTAAGATTATCTATAGTATTTTTTCTTCAACCAAAAAGAAACTCTTACTAATAAAATTAAAGCTGGGACTTCAACTAAGGGGCCAATTACACCTGTAAAAGCTTGTCCGGAATTCAATCCAAAAACGGCTATAGCCACAGCAATGGCCAATTCAAAATTATTACCTGCTGCAGTAAAAGCCACAGCGGCAGTTTTGTCATATGCAGCTCCCGTTGCCCTAGTAAAAAAGAAGCCAATGATAAACATGATAGTAAAATAAATTAAAAGAGGAACTGCTATAATTATAACATCCATAGGTAGTTGTACAATTAACTCTCCTTTTAAAGAAAACATAACAACAATAGTAAATAAAAGGGCGATTAAGGTAATTGGTGAAATAGTGGGAATGAATTTTTCTGTATACCAGGCTTCTCCTTTGATTTTCACTAAAATGAGCCTGCTAAAAATTCCCATTACAAATGGAAGCCCTAAATAAATGGCAACACTTTGTGCAATGGTATAAATAGAAATATCAACAATGGCGCCTTCAAATCCAAAATAGGGCGGTAGAATAGTAATAAACAACCAGGCATAAAAACTATAGGCAAACACTTGAAAAATACTATTTAAGGCAACCAATCCTGCACCATATTCACTACTGCCTTCGGCAAGATCATTCCAAACCAAAACCATAGCTATACATCGTGCAAGTCCAATTAATATCAAACCAACCATATATTCAGGGTAATCTTGGAGAAAAATAATTGCGAGGATAAACATTAAAACAGGCCCTATTACCCAATTTAAAATTAGAGATATAGAAAGTATTTTTACATTTTTGAACACCTTAGGTAAAAGCGCATAATTCACTTTTGCTAATGGAGGGTACATCATTAATATCAATCCGATTGCTATCGGAATATTGGTTGATCCGCTACTAAATGAATCTATTAATTTGGGAAATGATGGTACGAAATAACCGATACTTATACCCAAAGCCATGGCAATAAATATCCATAGAGTTAAATAACTATCTAAAAAACTTAATTTCCTATTTGATGCCATATTTAATTTTTGATTTGTAAAAAAACATACAACATCTCTGTTGCTATTTGTAAACTTCGCTCTTTGTACTTTTCTACTTGTTGTGGTGAATTGTCAAATGCTTTTGGGTCATCGTATGTTAAAGCAATGCGTTTTTCAGAACCCGAAATAAAAGGGCAACCGGCATCTGCTTGGGCACAGGTCATCAAAGCAGCAAAATTTGTTTTCGGATTAAATTCATTATCATAGGTCTTAGAAAACCCAATGATAGGGTGCTCATTTTTAGTAAATTTAATGGCGTAAATCGGATTCTTATCGTCAGATATAGCACTTATCTTAAAACCTGAGTTCTTTAAAGTTGAAGCAACCATTGGAAATAAAGCAGTAGTCTCCGTGCCACCAGAATAACAAAAAACATTTTCTACATGGCAATAGTATGCCATCGTTTGCGCCCATACTTGTGCTAAATGACTTCTTCGAGAATTGTGTGTGCAAATAAAGTTGAGTTTAATTTTTTTATTTTTAAAAACTTTTGATTGGATATAATCAATCAAAGGTTGAAGTATTTGCATTCTCTCTCTTGAAATTTCAGATATATCTAAACCCTTAATTTCTTGTTCTATTTTGGGGTAAATTTCAGTTTTTGTCTTCATTAATTTAAGCTTAACAACAACCTGATTCTGGGGAACAACAAGAGGCTTTTTCGGCTTTTAAAATCAATGATTTTTCTTCTGGTACACCACATTGATCTTTAGCCAAACAATCTGTTTGCTTGGTTGTTAAAAGAAAATGAGTTCCGTCAAAATCGAGTCCGAATTTACCAATGGTTTCGGCTTGGTATTCCACTTCTATTTCTAGATCACCAATATTTAATACCTTTTCGGAAAGTTCAATGATATCCAATAATTTTTCAGGATGCAATCTATGATCATAGTCATTGGCGTTCCATAATTGAAAATTAACAACTTCTTCTTTTCTAACTGTGCCACCACAGTCAATAAAATGTTTGTTTATTTTTCCAATTTCAGTAACATGAAAATGATTGGGTACTAATGCTCCATTGGGAAGCATAAATGAAATTTGCTTCAAAACATTTAAGCTTTCTTTAATTTGTGATAGTTTCATATTTTTAGATTTAAGATTTTACAATAATTGTTGTTATCTGTTTTTCAACAGCATTTATTTTTGATTTCAAGATCCAGATTTAAAAAATCTTGCATCACTGTTTTCATAGCAGTCCAATTTTCAAGATCAATACAATAACAAACACTTGTGCCTTCTACATTTCCTTTAATAAGACCTAAATTTTTTAACTCTTTTAAATGTTGTGAAATGGTAGGTTGTGCCAAACCAATTTCTTCAACCAAATCACCACAAATACAAACATTGGTTTTAAATAAATACTGCAAAATGGATACACGTGCCGGATGACCAAAAGCCTTGGCAAATGTTGCAATTTCGTTTTGAGAATTTGTAAATATTTCAGATTTTGCTAATCCCATAAGTCTTTTATATTAGTTCATTGCAATATTACGATTAATATTTTAAATGATATAATATATATAAAATAAATGTTTACATTTATAAAAACATTTAATAATTAATGTCGCAACAATTTGAATACGATTATGTTATCATAGGCTCTGGATTTGGAGGCTCTGTTTCCGCTTTACGCTTATCTGAAAAAGGGTATAAGGTTTTGGTAATTGAAAAAGGAAAATGGTATCAAGCGAATGATTTTGCAAAGAATAATTGGCAATTGAAAAAATGGTTATGGCTACCCACATTACAAATGTTTGGTATTTTAAAACTGACGTTTTTTAGGCATGTAGGTGTTTTAAGTGGGGTTGGAGTAGGTGGTGGCTCACTTGTTTATGCAAATACTTTGCCCAGACCCAATGATAAATTTTATAAGAGTGGTAATTGGGCAGGTTTGGCAGATTGGAAAAACGAATTACATTCTTATTATACTGTTGCCGAAAAAATGTTGGGAGCTACTAAGAACCCTAAATATTTTGATGCAGATCTAACTTTACAAAAAGTCGCAAAAGTTTTAGGAAAAGATCAAGAGTTTGATGCACCAAATGTGTCGGTATATTTTGGTGATTCAAAAAAGGAAGTAAAAGATCCATTTTTTAATGGTGAAGGACCATCGAGAAAAGGTTGTAGGTATTGCGGACAGTGTATGACGGGATGCCCCTATAATGCAAAAAACACCTTGGATAAAAATTACCTTTATCTGGCACAAAAAAAGGGAGCGAATATTCTAGCTGAAAAAAAAGTAACTTTTGTCAAAACAAATAAAAGTGAAAATAGCAGTAATGGTTATATCATACAAATTGAAAATAGCACGAAATTATTCCGAAAAGGAAAAGCAATTATAAAAACTAAGGGAGTAATTTTTTCAGGTGGTGTTTTGGGTTCTGTTCGACTTTTATTAGATATGAAATACAAAGGCTTTTTACCAGAATTATCTAATGAAGTAGGTAAACATATTCGAACAAATAATGAAAACTTGTCATTAGTCACCTCAAAAAGGAACGATATAGATATGACAAAAGGTATTGCTATAGGGTCAATCTTCCCGCCAAATGAAGACGGTCATGTTGAAGCGGTACGTTATGGTGTAGGATCGAGTTTTTGGAAAATACCAATTGTTCCTATGGTTTATGGTAAAAATATATTTATCAGAATTATAAAGTTATTGAAACAATTATTATTTCATCCGCTAAGTTGGATTGGTATGTATTTTACCAAGAATTATTCTCAAAAAACTATAATTTTATTGTTTATGCAACATTTAGACAGTACAATAAACTTTAAAAGAGGCTGGTTCAATCTACGAACAAATGTGTCTTCGGGATCAAAACCAACACCTTTTATACCCATGGCAAAAACTATTGCCGATGAAGTTGCAAAAGCAATTGATGGAAATGCTTTTATGATGAGCACCGATATATTAACAGGAGCGCCATCAACAGCTCATATTTTAGGAGGCGCTGTAATGGGTAAAAATAAAGAAAAAGGGGTGATCGATTGTAATCAAAAAGTTTTTGGATATAAAAATATGTATGTATGTGATGGTTCGGCAATGTCAGCAAATCCGGGTGTAAACACTTCACTTACCATTACAGCAATGACAGAAAGAGTGATGAGTAAAATAGAAATAAAAAAATCATAAATAATTTAAAATCAACAGTATGGAAGGTTTAATGATGAATATACCCTTAACAACCAATGCAATATTAGAATATGGAAACCGGGTTTTTCCCTATAAAAAGATAATCACAAAAACACCAGATGGGTCTATGCATACCTATACCTATAACCATATGTATAATCGAACCATGAAACTTGCTAATGCATTGGTAAATAAGTTGAAGATTAAACCGGGAGATAGAGTAGCAACATTTGCCTGGAATCATTATCAGCATCTAGAACTGTATTACGCAATTCCAGCTATGGGTGGTATTTGTCACCCATTAAATTTAAGATTATCTGTAGATCAAATTACTTTTATTGTCAATCATGCAGATGACAAAGTTATTTTTGTAGATGCCACTTTACTTCCTTTATTTGAAAAAGTGGCACACAATACCAACAAGGTTGAACTTTATGTTTTGTTAAATGCGCCACGTGATGTAAAAACTTCCTTAGAGAATTATATTTTTTATGAAGATCTTATTGCCGATGAAAGCACAACTTTTATTTACCCAGAGGTTGATGAGAACAGTGCTATGGGTATGTGTTATACAAGTGGTACAACTGGTGACCCTAAAGGAGTGATGTACAGTCATCGCTCTACCTATTTACATGCACAAGCTTTGATTTTACCAAATTCTATTTGTATGAGTTCAAAAGATACAGTTTTATTGATTGTACCTCAGTTTCATGTGATGGCTTGGGGATATCCGTTTTGTTGTATGATGTCTGGTGCCAACATGGTTTTTCCTGGACCACATTTAAATCCTAATGCATTGATAGAAATTTTGGAAAGTACCAGTGTAACCATGGCAAATGGAGTACCAACAATTTGGATGGGGGTTTATGATGCATTGAAAGCTAATCCTCGTAAACTCCCAGCGTTTAAATCTTTAGCAGTAGGTGGATCAGCCATGCCATATGCTTTAATTACAGGTTATATGAAAGATTTGGGAGTTGAAGTATTACATGCTTGGGGTATGACAGAAACATCTCCTTTAGGTACGGCTTCTAGATTACAAGCCCAGCATTCGAATCTTTCTGAAGAAGAGCAATATCAAATTATTGCGAAACAAGGTGTTGAAATTCCAGGCATTGAAGTTAGAATTATGCAAGAAAATGGGAATATAGCTCCAAGAGATGGTAAAGCGGTAGGAGAAATTGAAGTTAGAGGCAATTGGGTAATTAGTCAATATTACAAAGCGGAATCCGATAATTTTACGGATGATGGCTGGTTTAAAACAGGAGATGTTGGTCATTTGAATGAGGAAGGATATATGACTATTACAGACAGATCAAAAGATCTGATCAAAAGTGGAGGTGAATGGATATCAAGTTTAGAATTAGAAAATGCAATTATGGCGCATCCCTTGGTAAAGGAAGCAGCCGTTATAGCGATTCCAGATGAAAAATGGTCGGAAAGGCCATTGGCTGCTATTGTTATTCGTGGAGATAAAAAACCCGATATCGAAGAGCTGAAACATACCATGAGTCATGCCTTTGCAAAATACCAAATACCGGATCAATTTATATTTATAGATGAGGTTCCTAAAACAAGTGTTGGTAAGTTTGATAAAAAGCGATTGCGTAAAATGT
>CAYPHN010000083.1:0-12144 GCA_964410265.1 uncultured Flavobacteriaceae bacterium
TAGTTGCAGTATGTAATCTGTTCATTGATTTTTTGGTAATGCCTTCCAAACCAAAAAATGTAAAGAATACATGAGTTTCTATACCCTCCATCACAGCGCCATTTGCCATGACTAAAGTTGCATAAACATCTTCCAAACTTCCTTTAGCACATATAAAACATACCTTTTCTAATGGTTTTTTTTCTTTTGATTTCATATTCTATTATTTAAAAATTAAATACAACTTGTTGGTTTTGGAATTCCTGCTATTTTAGATGAAAATTTCAAAGGCCCTTTGGGAAATAATTTATACAATCCTTTAACATCCGTTACACCTGATTTACCTACACTTCTAATAGAAAGTGATTCACCCGCTTCTGTTTTTGTTCTTAAATAATTTAATACTTCAAAGTGTTTATCGGTAAGTTCGATACCTATTTCACTAGCAATTTTTTTTGCAATATCTTCATTCCATTGGTTCATATCTTCTAGATATCCTTCTTCGGATACATTTACTTGCACTCCTGCGATTGTTTTTTCTGACATAATATTATTGTTTTTAATTGATTTTATTTTTCGTTTTTTACTGTAACATCTTTAGATACATTTTTCATAAATGTAATACCGTATCCAAGTGCTTTTTTCATTTCTGGGCTATTCATTTCTTTCATGACTCTCCAAATAGAGTAAGAAGGAACACTTTCTGTTTCCATACTATTGAATGCTTTTATTGCATTTTGCATAGTGCCAAGTACTTCTGGTTGGGTCATTTCTTTGATGATTGATAATATTGAAACAATACTATCTGCCAATTCTCTTAGATCCTTAGGGGTAAAACCGGCAACAATATTGTCCATAATTGGGCCTATTTCCTTAAAGAATTCAAAATATCCTCTTTGATCTAAAACATGCATTTTTTTAGTAAAGTCAATAATTACTTCATTGGCAATTGGAGCTACTTCTTCTCCCAAGTCCATTCCCATTTCAAGTATATTCATCACTTTTTTGATATTACCAATATTTCTTAAAAAGGTAATAGCCAAATCAGTTATTTCGGCCGAATCAAGTTCAAGCCCTCTTTTATCAAGTTCCTCTACCGTAGCTTCATAGGCATCTATTCCAATGATACTCAAATCGCTAACCAAATCCTCAACAACATTGGCATTTAATTTTTGTTCTTGAACATAGCCAAGTATTAAATCCAATTTATTATCGAGTGCATCTATTTGCGATTGTATATTTTTTTCTTCCATTACAAATCACTATTTAGATTATACAAGTTTTTTTCCTGCCATGGACATATCTGCTTCCATAGGTAATTTTTTTCCTTTTAGTAAAATATGCCAATAAATCCATCGAAACAATAGTTTGCCATAATGATTCATTTTAGTGACTTTTAATAAATCAAATGGACCGATTCCAGGTAGTGGAAAAGTTCCTGGTAAGGGTTCAACTTCATAATTAAAGTCGATAAGAGTACCTTTACCATGTCCTGTTTCGATATAACAATTGGCATGGCCATCAAATTTTGCCATTAATGGTCTACCATCCATAGCAGATAAAATATTTTCAAACAAAATTTCACCTGAAAAGTGAGCAACGGATCCTGCTTTAGACGTAGGTATGTTTGTTGCATCACCTATTACAAAAATATTTTCAAAAGCATCAGATTGTAAAGTGTGTTTGTTGGTTTTTACATAATTCATATCATCACCTAAACCACTTCTTGCAATCATTTCGGTACCCATATTGACAGGTACAATGACAAGTAAATCAAAGTCTAACTCTTGCTCATCATAAGAAACTATTTTTTTATTTTTGTTATCTACATGACTCAAATAAAAATCAGGTATAACATCAATATTTTTCTCTTCTAATAAATCACCTAAAACTTTGGAAGCAATTGGTTTGGTAAAAGCACCCGACATTAAGGTTACATAGGAGATATCAACCTTATCTCTCATGCCTCGTTCTTCAAAATAGGCTTCAGCCAAACACACAAATTCAATAGGAGCTACCGGGCATTTGTAAGGTAACTCAGGTATACACATAACCAATTTACCGCCTTCCCAGTTTTTTAATTTTTTGTGTAAAGCAACCGCTCCTTCAATGGTATAAAAATCAAAAATATCTTTGTACCATAATTTTCCTTGCAAACCTTCAGTTTCTGAAGGGCGAGTTTGGGCTCCGGTAGCAATAATTAGAAAATCATATTTTAATTCTTTACCACTTTCTAATAAAACTTTATTTTCTTCGCCAATAATTTTGTCAATCGGACTGTAAATAACATTTGCTCCAGGAGGGAAAAAATCATGTTTTGGTTTTGTTACCCCTTTTTTATTATAAATTCCAAAAGGAACAAATAAGAACCCTGGTTGGTAATAATGAGTTTTATATTGATCTACAATAGTAATTTCCCATTCATCTCTGTCCAGTTCGTTATATAATTTATTTAGCATCATTGTTCCGGCAGTTCCGGCTCCAAGTATCAATAATTTTTTCATAATATTTTATGGTTATTGGTTTTATTTATTAGCAAAGTTAGGGTGGAAATGCAATTTTAAATGTGATTTAAATCATATTTATCAGTGTAAAGTCACTATTTTCAGTAACTTAAGTGACATAACGAATAGTTTGTATCCGCTTAAGATATAAAAACAAAATAAGTTTATGGATAATTAAAAATTTAGTTATTTTTAACTTTCTAACTTTAGAAATTTTAAATGTCAGATATTCAAATTAAAATCGAGGAACTAAGAGATGAACTAAGAAAGCATAATTACAATTACTATGTTTTGGATAATGCTACAATATCTGATTATGATTTTGACTTAAAGTTAAAAGAGCTTCAAGACCTTGAAGAAAAGAATCCTAAATATTTTGATGCAAATTCTCCAACCCAGAGGGTAGGTGGGAGTATCACTAAAAATTTTAAAACTGTAGAACATAAACATCGGATGTATTCCTTGGATAATTCTTATTCAAAAGAAGATATTTTAGACTGGGAACAAAGAATTCAAAAAAATTTAGGAGATGTTGATCTTGAATATACTTGCGAACTAAAATATGATGGTGCATCTATAAATTTATATTATAAAAATGGTCAATTTGAAAAAGCAGTTACGCGAGGAGATGGTTTTCAGGGTGATGATGTTTCTGCCAATGTTAAAACCATTAAGTCAATACCCTTAATTTTAAAAGATAATGTAAAAAGTACTTTTGAAATAAGAGGTGAAATAGTGCTTCCGCTTGACGGATTTAAAAAAATGAATCAAGAGCGAATAGAAGCAGGTGAAGACCCTTATAGAAACCCAAGAAATACGGCTAGTGGCAGTTTGAAATTACAAGATAGCGCAGAGGTTGCCGACAGACCGTTAGATTGTTTACTGTATCAAGTGATTGCCGATGATTTACCTTTTAAAACCCATTTTGAAGCTTTACAATATGCAACTAAAGCCGGGTTTAAAGTGCCAAAAACCATACAGCTTTGTGAAAATATAAATCAAGTATTTGAATTTTTGCAATTATGGGATAGCAAACGCCATGAATTGCCTTATGAAACAGATGGTGTTGTAATAAAAGTAAATGCATTAGCACATCAAGATGAACTTGGCTATACAGCAAAATCACCAAGATGGGCACTTGCTTATAAATTTAAAGCCGAGCAGGTTACAACTATTTTAAATGAAATAACCTATCAAGTCGGAAGAACAGGTGCCATAACTCCTGTTGCAAATTTAGAGCCGGTTGCATTGGCCGGAACTATAGTCAAAAGAGCTTCTTTGCACAATGCTGATCAAATTAATAAAATTGATGTGAGGCTTGGAGATACTGTATTTGTTGAAAAAGGGGGGGAGATTATTCCAAAAATTATTGGGGTAGATTTTGATAAAAGACCACTATACGCAACAGCTACCAAATATATTACACAATGCCCTACTTGTAATACCCAATTGGTTAGAAAAGGGGGAGATGCAAAACATTTTTGTCCTAATGAATTTGGATGCCCTACGCAAATTACAGGACGAATACAGCATTTTATCAGCCGAAAGGCAATGAATATTGACGGTTTGGGAGCAGAAACTGTTACGCTTTTGTATGAAAATGGATTAATAACTAATTATGCAGATTTATATATTTTACAGCAATCACAAATTGTTCCTTTAGAGCGAATGGCAGAAAAATCGGCAAATAATATGATTCAAGGTATTGAGGCTTCCAAAGAAATTCCGTTTGAAAAAGTTTTATTTGCCTTAGGAATTCGTTTTGTTGGGGAAACTGTAGCGAAAAAGCTAGCAAAGCATTATAAAAATATAGATAATTTGATGCACGCCTCCTTTGAGGACTTGGTACATGTAGATGAGATTGGAGAAAGAATTGCACAGAGTATCATAGATTTTTTTAAGAACTCTATAAATATTGATATTGTAAATCGATTGCAAACTTATGGTTTAAAATTTTCATTAGATGAAGCCACTTTACAAAACCAAACCGAAAAGTTAAATGGACTAATTTTTGTTGTTTCAGGGGTATTTTATGAGTTTTCACGTGTTGTACTTAAAAAGTCTATTGAAGATAACGGAGGTAAAGTATCGAGTTCTATTTCAAAAAAAACCAGCTATATTATTGCGGGAGATAATATGGGGCCAAGTAAAAAAGAAAAAGCAGATAATTTGGGTATTGCTATTATTTCGGAAAATGATTATATAAATATGATAAAATAATTATATGGGTTTTAAAAATTCTACCAATAAGAAAATAGCAAAAGTACTGCTGCTACTTTTTTTTATAGTTTCTATTTTAGATATACTAGGAGTTGCCTATTCTATTTCAGTTATACAAACCATATTTAAACCAATGATAATGCTATCATTAATGGCGTTATATTATTTTAAAGTTACAAAGAAAAATAATTGGTATTTATTTGCTTTGGCATTTTCATTTTTAGGAGACGTTTTTTTATTGGATAAATTCAATCTTTTTATATTTGGAATTGCTTCCTTTTTAATTACCCAAGTCCTTTATATTATCATCATTGTAAAGCAAATGAAAAGGCCTACAAATTTTCAAAAATATTTATATGCTTTTTTATATGCCAATTATGTTGTGTATTTGATTGCTTTGTTAAAACCTAATTTAGGAGCATTACTTTATCCTGTAGTTATTTATGGTATTGCCATAGCAATTTTCGCTTTGGTTGCAACTTTAAATTATGTTACTAAAAGAAGCAAAACATCCCTAATTTTAATAGTTGGAGCTATATTATTTGTTGCCTCTGATAGTATGATCGCTTTGCATAAATTTCATGAAGCTCAAAATATTTATCCTGTTGCCATAATGATCACTTATGTTTTGGCCCAGTATTTAATTTATAGGTTTATGGTGGAGGGGAATGAAGTTGAAAGTTGAAAGACAGAAGTGAGATAATTTGTAATACCTGTTACCTGCTACCATGACACCGTTTTCACGAGCAGCGAAGTATGAGCAGCGTGGTGATCTATTGGTAGAGAGAAGAGGGAAGTTCATACTATTTAAACATATCCATACCAGGAATATTTGGCATACCATCTTTTGCTGCAGCCGCTAGTTCAGCTTCGTTTATGTCACTGGCTTTTTTTATAGCTTTATTTAAAGCGATGATCAAATAATCTTCTAAGGCTTCTTTATCTTCTAAAAGTGCATCGTCAATGGCAATGTTTTTTACTTCACGATTTGCTGTTACCGTTACAACTACTGCACCGTTACCGGATTCACCATCTACCATTATGGTATTTAAACGAATTTTTGTTTCTTCAATTTTTGCTTGCGCTTCTTTAATCTTTGCCATCATACCATGCATGTCTCCAAACATAATTCAAAATTTAAATATTAATATGTAAATTGTTAACCCTTTTAAATAAGTATCACAAATTTACTAAAACCATAGAATTAAATCTGTAAAAATGAAGAAATTAAATTTAATTGTAATTGTTTTAACACTTACTTTTGCAGCTTCTTGTAAAAATGAAAAAATGATCAAAAAAGAAATAGTTCAAAAACCAATTGCTGAAAAAATTTCCAAAGAATTAATATTACACAATGATATACGAGTAGATAATTATTATTGGTTGAATGAAAAGGAAAACCCTAAAGTGATTGATTATTTGAATGCTGAGAATAATTACTACAATACTTTAACTGCCCATACCAAAAAGTTTCAAGAAGACCTATTTAAAGAAATGAAAGGTAGAATTAAAGAAGATGATACATCGGTGCCTTATAAAAAAAATGGCTATTTTTATATAACTAGATACGAAATTGGGAAACAATACCCCATATATACTCGTAAAAAAGGATCTTTAGAAGGCGATGAGGAAATAATATTTGATGTAAATAAAATGGCCAAAGAACACGAGTATTACGCTATGGTTGGACTTAACCTTAGTGAAAATAATAATCTAGCAGCCTTTGCTGTAGACACCATAAGTAGAAGGCAATACGATTTACAATTTAAAAACTTAAAAACTGGTAAAATTTACCCTGATATAATAAAAAACACTACTGGAGGTACAGCTTGGGCTAGTGATAATAAAACTATTTTTTATACAAAAAAAGACCCAGAAACCTTACGAAGCGATAAAATTTATAGGCATGTGTTGGGTACCGATGTATCGGAAGATGTTTTAGTATTTGAAGAAAAGGATGATACCTTTGGTACCTTTGTTTATAAAACAAAATCAGATGCATATATTATTATTGGTTCTTATAATACAGTTTCAACGGAATATCAATTTATAAATGCGAACCAACCCAATGATACATTTAAAATAATTCAAAAACGAGAGCGAGATCTAGAATACAGTATTGCCCATTATCAAGATTCTTTTTACATTTTAACCAACAAAGATGGCGCATTGAATTTTAAATTGATGAAAACATCGGTGAATAAAACCGAAAAAGAAAATTGGATAGATGTAATACCACATCGAGAAGATACGCTTTTAGAAGATATTTCTATTTTTAAAGATTATTTGGTGCTAGAAGAAAGAAACAATGGTTTGAACAAAATTAGAATAAAAAGGTGGGATGGTACAGTAGATTACTATTTGCCATTTGATGAAGAAACTTATTCGGCATCTGTATTTAATAATCCGGAATTTAATACCAACGAAATTAGATATAGTTATAGTTCATACACCACGCCAAGTTCTGTTATTGATTTTAATATGGATGATAAATCTAAAGAAATTCAAAAAGAGCAGGAAGTTTTAGGAGGTAATTTTGATAAAGCCAATTATAAAAGTGAGCGCATTTGGGCTCCTACCAGAGATGGTAAAAAAGTGGCTATTTCATTAGTGTATCATAAAGGTACCAAACTTGGAAATGATACACCTTTGTTATTATATGCATATGGTTCGTATGGACATACGATTGAAGATAGGTTTAGTTCAGTTAGATTAAGTTTACTAGATAGAGGTTTTGTTTTTGCAACGGCACATATCCGTGGAAGCGAATACTTAGGTAGAAAGTGGTATGAAGATGGAAAAATGTTTAAAAAGCAGAATACTTTTAATGACTTTGTAGATGCGGCAAAATATTTGATCGATAAAAGTTATACTTCAGCTAATCATTTATATGCCGAAGGTGGTTCGGCTGGAGGTTTGTTAATGGGTGTAATAGTAAATATGAATTCTGAATTATTTAATGGTATAATTGCAGCTGTTCCTTTTGTTGATGTGGTAACCACGATGCTGGATGAAAGTATACCTTTAACTACAGGTGAGTTTGATGAATGGGGCAACCCTAAAAATAAAGATTCGTATGCCTATATGAAATCTTATTCACCATATGATAACGTAACCAAAAAAGCATACCCAAACATGTTGGTAACAACTGGTTTACACGATTCACAGGTGCAATATTTTGAGCCTGCAAAATGGGTGGCTAAATTAAGGGAGCTTAAAACTGATAAAAATCAATTGTATTTATATACTAATATGGAAACAGGCCATGGTGGTGCCTCGGGTAGATTTGATGCTTTAAAAGAAGTGGCCCGAGACTATGTTTTTCTATTTGATTTAGAAGGAATTGCAAATTAAAATATTTTTTTGTAATATTGTGACTCATGTTACCAAACATAATATAAGTGTATTTATTAAAGCTGTTGTATTAAAAAAATACTTAAATTTGCCCGGTTTTTATAATAAAAGCATATTAATTTTATGAAAAAACATAAAGGGATTACCAATAATATATTAGATTTAGTTGGAGAAACACCTCTTATTAGATTAAATAATATAACTAAAGAATTGGATGGTCAATTTTTAGTGAAATATGAAGCTTTTAACCCGGGTCATTCTATGAAAGATAGAATAGCTATTCATATAATAGAGGAGGCTGAACGTAAAGGGATTTTAAAAAAGGGTAGTACAGTAATCGAAACAACTTCAGGAAATACAGGGTTTAGTATCGCATTGGTTTGTATATTAAAAGGTTATGAGTGTTTATTGGCTGTGAATTCAAAAGCTTCTACTGGTAAAATAAACATGCTAAAAGCAATGGGAGCCAAAGTTTTTGTGTGCCCAGCAAATGTTAGTGCAGATGATCCTCGATCATATTATGAAGTAGCTAAAAGACTTCATGCAGAAACTGCTGATTCAGTTTATATCAATCAGTATTTTAATGAATTAAACTCCGAAGCACATTATTTATCTACAGGTCCTGAAATTTGGGAACAAACCAATGGTAAAGTAACGCATGTTGTAGCAGCAAGTGGAACCGGAGGAACAATTTCTGGTGTTGGAAAATATTTGAAAGAAAAGAATAAAGATATTAAGGTTTTAGGTGTTGATGCATTTGGTTCGATATTGAAAAAATTTCATGAGACAGAAGAATTTGACACAAAAGAAATTTACCCATATAGAATTGAAGGTTTGGGTAAAAATTTAATTCCTACAGCTACTAATTTTAGTGTTATAGATGTTTTTGAAAAAGTATCGGATGAAGATGCTGCTCATAAGGCACGTGAATTGGCTATAAGCGAAGGACTTTTTACTGGTTATACAAGTGGGGCAGTAATGCAGGCAACAAAACAATATGCCGATAAAGGATTTTTTGATAAGGATAGTGTTGTTGTGATGATTTTACCAGATCATGGATCACGTTATATGGAGAAAATATATAGTGATGACTGGATGCGGGAGCAAGGATTTTTTGATACACAAAAACATGCCAAAGGTGAAGTTGAGTATGTATAAAAACATAATATTTTTTTATAAAAAATTAAGGTTGCTGATTGAATGCAGCCTTTTTTTTATAGGAATTTTGTTGAAATCTAATTGCTGAGTTTTTGAATGCGAAGGTAAAAATGTATATTTTTGCAAATAATTTGTATTGAAGAAAGGGTTCTATAGCTTTTCTTTATAAAACAATATATGTATGAAAGATTTATTTGAAAGGATAATTAAAGATAAAGGGCCTTTAGGCAAATGGGCTGAACAAGCAGAAGGATATTATGTGTTTCCTAAGTTAGAAGGTGAAATTTCTAACCATATGAAATTTAATGGTAAAGAGGTTATTACTTGGAGTATTAATGATTATCTGGGATTAGCAAATCATCCTGAAGTTATAAAAGTAGATGCTGCTGCTGCGGCTGAACATGGTATGGCTTATCCTATGGGAGCAAGGATGATGAGTGGGCATACTGAATTTCATGAACAATTAGAGAGAGAATGTGCAAGTTTTGTAAATAAAGAAGCAGCTTATCTGGTAAATTTTGGGTATCAAGGTATGGTATCAGCTATTGATGCATTGGTAACTAAAAATGATGTTATAGTTTATGATATGGATTCACATGCCTGTATTATTGATGGTGTTAGATTACACCAGGGTAAAAGATTTACCTATAGGCATAATGATATGGAAAGTTTTGAAAAAAACTTAAAAAGAGCCAAAAGAATTGCCGATGAAACTCATGGGGGTATTCTTGTGGTAAGTGAAGGTGTATTTGGTATGCGTGGTGAACAAGGTAAATTAAAAGAAATTATTGCTTTTAAAGAAGAATATAATTTTAGAATATTGGTTGATGATGCACATGGTTTTGGAACTTTAGGTAAAACTGGGGCAGGTGCAGGTGAAGAACAAGGTGTTCAAGATGAAATTGATGTTTATTTTGCAACTTTTGCTAAATCCATGGCAGGATTTGGAGCATTTTTTGCAGGAAACAAAGACGTAATTAAATATTTACAATATAATATGCGATCGCAAATGTTTGCGAAATCATTACCAATAGCGATGGTTAAAGGGGCATTAAAAAGGTTGGATATGATTAGAACCATGCCCGAACTTCGAGGTAAATTATGGGAGAATGTATATGCATTACAAGCAGGTTTGAAAGAAAAAGGGTTTAATATTGGTAAAACAAATACTTGTGTAACGCCAGTGTTTTTAGAAGGCAATATACCTGAAGCTATGGCCATGGTCCATGATTTGAGAGAAAATCATGGAATATTTTGCTCCATAGTAGTTTATCCAGTAATTCCTAAAGGATTGATACTGCTCAGGTTAATACCAACAGCTGCACATAATTTGAATGATGTAAAAGAAACTATTATTGCTTTTTCTTCAATTAGAGAAAAATTAGAAAAAGGAATTTATAAAAGAATAGCGGCTTCATTAATGTAAATCGTAAATTCTTAAAATTAAAAAACCGCTAAGAAATTAGCGATTTTTTAATTTTAAGAATTTATATCTAATCGAGGACTTGCTAAAATATTTTCTGTATCAAAATCCTTATTCAAATATTTATAATATCCCACAATGCCTATCATAGCAGCATTATCAGTGGTATATTCAAATTTTGGAATATAGGTTTTCCAGCCTAAGGGTTTTTCTAAACCCTTTAAAGTACTTCTTATTTCTGAATTTGCTGAAACACCTCCTGCAATGGCAACATTTTTAATACCTGTGATTTTACTTGCTAATATTATTTTTTTTATTAAAATATTTACAATAGTATGCTGAATAGAGGCACAGATATCGTTTAAATTATCTGGAATAAAATTGTCATTTTTTTTATGTTCTCTTTGCAAGAAATATAGAATAGCTGTTTTTAAACCACTAAAGCTAAAATCTAAAGTATTGGAAGTTTTTGGTTCTGTAAAAGTATAAGCTAATTTATTGCCTAATTTTGCGTATTTATCAATTAATGGCCCTCCTGGATAGGGAAGACCAAGTAGTTTTGCCGATTTATCAAAAGCTTCCCCAACTGCATCATCAATGGTTTCTCCTAATAATTCAAAAGTTTTGTAATTTTTTATTTTTAAAATTTGTGTGTGGCCACCACTGATGGTGAGGCATAAAAATGGAAATTCAGGAACAGTTAAACCTATTTCCTTAATAAAGTGAGCTAAAACATGTGCTTGCATATGATTTACTGAAATCAAAGGTATGTTCCAGGCCAGAGAAAGAGATTTCGCAAAAGAGGTACCTACCAATAAAGATCCCATTAATCCTGGGCCTCGTGTAAAAGCAATGGCATTTATATCTTTTTTGTCAATTCCTGCCAATTCAATGGCTTGTTGTACAACAGGTACAATATTTTGTTGGTGGGCTCTTGAAGCTAATTCAGGAACAACACCACCATATGCAGCGTGAATTTTTTGGTTGGCGACAACGTTTGATAAGACCTTATCATTTTGTAATATTGCCGCACTTGTATCATCACAAGATGATTCAATAGATAGAATATAAATAGATTTTTTTTGCATAGTTCAATTATAGGTACAAAAATTGTACATTTACTTTTGGACTTGCAAATTTAGAAATAATAATTATCAACCGACTTAAAAAAATAGCAATAAGGTTTTTCTTAATAATCATTTTAATTATGGTTGTTTTGAGTATTATGTTGTCTTATACTTCTATCCAAACAAGTTTGGCTAAGACCATTACAAATGAAGTTAATGCCAAATATGGTACTTCTATTTTAATTGATAAAGTTGATTTGTCGAGCCTTAGAAATATTGAAATAAAAAATATTTTGATTGAAGATCACCATCAGGATACTTTAATATTTATTGGTAGCTTGAATGCCTCTATCTTGAATTTTAGAAATATTTTGGATAATAAATTAAATTTTGGTGAAATTGAAATAGAGAATGGAAAATTTATTATGAAAACCTATCA
>CAYPHN010000084.1:0-6124 GCA_964410265.1 uncultured Flavobacteriaceae bacterium
CAGTATTAAATTTCCTAATAATTACCAAATCGTTGACACTTTAGAATATGAAATGACAACACTTGAAGGTCGGTTTTTGGGTACCGGAATTACAGACATCAAAGAAAATAAAATGGAATATAAAACCAGTGTGAATTTTCCTGTTCAAGGAGATTACGAGATATCCATTCAACAGGCCATGAGAAAAACAAGAAGCGTTGATGGCCTTATTTATCTCAACGGTATAACCGATGTTGGGATACAAATTGAAAAAGTAAATTAAGCATGACAAAAAAAAGTAAAAAAGCGACTATATCTAAATATACCAAATGGATTTGGAGACTATTTTTTGGCGGGATTGCCTTCGTTTTTCTTATCTTTTTATTGGCTTCTCTAGGAGTCTTTGGTAGTTTACCCACTTTCGAAGAATTAGAAAATCCTGAAAATAATTTAGCTACCGAAGTAATTTCCATAGATGGTAAAACCCTTGGGAAATACTACCGAGAAAATAGAACCCCCGTTAGTTATAATGAACTGCCTAACAATTTAATTGAGTCGCTAATTGCAACCGAAGATGAGCGATTTTTGGAACATTCAGGAATTGATTTTCGAGGTACAGCAAGAGCTTTTGCTTACTTAGGTTCAAGAGGAGGTGCAAGTACTATAACGCAACAATTGGCAAGGTTGCTTTTTGAGAAAAGATCAAAAAATAAACTAAAAACTTTAATTCAAAAAATTAAAGAGTGGATTATTGCCATACGATTAGAAAAGCAGTATACAAAAAATGAAATTATTACGATGTACCTTAATAAGTATGATTTTGGGCATAATGCTGTAGGAATAAGATCGGCTGCAAGAATTCATTTTGGTAAAGAGCCTATCGATCTAGCCATAGAAGAATCGGCCATGTTGGTTGGAATGCTCAAAAACTCTTCTTTGTATAACCCAATGCGCCGTCTTGAAATGGTCCAACAACGACGCAATGTGGTTTTAAAACAAATGACTAGAAATGAATTTATTTCGGAAAAAGAAAAAGATTCATTGCAAAAATTACCATTAAAATTAGATGTTAATTTAGAGGGACATAGCGATGGTACGGCAACTTATTTTAGAGAATATTTACGTAGTTTTATGAAGGGCTGGATCTCAAAAAATCCAAAGCCAAATGGTGAAAGTTATAATATTTATCGCGATGGCTTAAAAATTTATGTGACTTTAGATTCTCGCTTGCAAAATTATGCTGAAGAAGCAATGAGCGAACATATGAGTAATTTGCAAAGTGCTTTTTTCAAACAGCAACAAAAAAATAAAACTGCTCCTTTTTATGACTTAAATCTCAATCAAATAGAAAGAACCATGTACTCTGCAATGAAACGTAGTGATCGATGGAAAAAAATGAAAAGAAGTGGTAAAAGTGAAAAGGAAATCATAGGATCTTTTCAAGAAAAAACAGCGATGAAGTTATTTTCTTGGAACGGAGATATCGATACCATTATGACCCCTTATGATTCGATAAGGTATAATAAACATTTTTTACAGTCGGGCTTATTATCTACCGATCCACAAACCGGGCACGTAAAAGCCTGGGTAGGAGGAATTAATTATAAGCATTTTCAATACGACCATGTAAAACAGGGTAAAAGACAAGTTGGATCTACCTTTAAACCTTTTGTGTATGCCACGGCAATAAATCAATTGGGCTTATCTCCATGTGATCAATATCCTAATACGCCTTATACAATTCCGAAAGGCAAATACCATTTAGACGAAGATTGGACTCCAAGAAATTCAGGCGGTGAAAAAGCTTATGGAGGTATGCGGACATTAAAAAGTGCTTTGGCTAATTCAATTAATGTTATTTCGGCAAATTTAATTGACCAAACAACACCACAAAATGTTGTTCGATTAGCAAAAAACCTTGGTATAGAAACAGATATACCGGCTGTACCTTCTATAGCACTTGGTACCATTGATTTAAGTTTGTATGAAATGTTAGGCGCCCTTAATACTTTCGCAAACAAAGGAATGTTTGTAAAACCAATGATGATTTTACGCATTGAAGATAAAAACGGTACTATTTTAGAAGAATTTACACCCAAAACAAAAGAAGTTCTCAATGAAGAAATAGCCTATACAATTTTAAATTTAATGGAAGGTGTTACTACTGGTGGGTCGGGAATTCGATTGAGAACCTCAAGTGGTAAATATCCTGATGATATTGTTACAGGATACCCTTACCAATTCAAAAATCCTATCGCTGGTAAAACGGGAACTACACAAAATCAATCGGATGGCTGGTTTATGGGCTTGGTACCAAACCTTTCTACAGGTATTTGGGTTGGGGCTGAAGATCGCGCAGTTCATTTTACAGATTTGGGAAGAGGGCAAGGCGCCTCTATGGCACTGCCAATATGGGCTTTATACATGCAAAAGGCTTACGCCGATGAGGACTTAGATATTAGTACAGAAGATTTTGAAAGACCGGAAAATTTATCCATTAACCTTGATTGTGATAAAAAATTAGATTCTGAAAATACAAAAGACGATAAAAAGAAACCTAAACCAGGTTCTGAAATAGATTTTTAATATGGCCCTAAAAGCTGCGTGGAATCCAAGTGAAAAAATAATTAAAAATAGCAACATTTATAAAATGATGCTAAAAAATGGATTTGAAAAATACGAAGACTTTTGGAAGTGGTCGGTTCAGGAAAAATCGGAATTTTGGTCACAAACTGTTTCTAATTTAGAAATAAAACTTCAAAAAAATTATACAACCATAGTAGATGTTTCAAAAGGTGTTGAACAGGCGCAATGGCTTCAAGGCGCCAAGCTAAATATTATTGATTCTTGTTTTCAAAACAAAGATGAATCCACTGCCGTTATTTTTCAAAAAGAAGGCGGTAAAATTGAAAAAGTAAGCCAAAAGCAATTAGAACAATTTGTCAACCAAATTGCCAACAGTCTAATTAAACTTGGCTTAAAACCCAATGATTTTATCGCTATAGATATGCCTATGACCTTGGAAGCTGTAGCCATTTATCTTGCCGGAATTAAGGCTGGAATACCCATAGTGACTATTGCCGATAGTTTTACTGCCAATGAAATTGAAGTGCGATTAAATATCACAAAGCCCAAAATAATTTTTACGCAGGATGTGTTGCAACGATCTGGTAAATCCTTAGCCCTTTTCCAAAAAATAAAAGCTGCAAATGCCCCAAAAGCTGTCGTGATTAAGGTTAGTGATGAAAATATCCCCTTAAGGGAAAAGGACATATATTTTAATGACTTTTTAGTTGAAAATAAACAATTCCAATCCTTTATTCAAAATCCAGATGATATCATAACAATTTTGTTTTCATCTGGTACAACTGGAGAACCCAAAGCCATTCCATGGACACATACCACACCAATTAAAAGTGCTTCAGACGGATATTATCATCATAATATTCAAAAGAATGATGTGGTTTGTTGGCCCACCAATTTGGGCTGGATGATGGGGCCATGGTTAATTTTTGCTTCTTTGATTAATAAGGCAAGTATTGCCTTGTATTACGGTGCCCCTATGGGAAAAGAGTTTGGTGCATTTGTACAAAATGCCAAAGTAAGTATGTTGGGTATTGTACCGAGTATTGTTAGAAACTGGAAAAGCACTTTGTGTATGGAATCTTTGGATTGGAACACCATAAAATGTTTTAGTTCAACTGGCGAAGCTTCCAACCCAATTGAAATGGAATATTTGATGCAACTAGCTAATAACAAACCTGTTATTGAATATTGCGGCGGGACAGAAATTGGAGGGGGCTATGTTACAAGTACCCTTGTACAACCTAATATTTCAAGTGTTTTTAGTACACAAGCCCTAGGTGGTGAATTTATTTTACTGGATGAAAACAATAAAGTATCTAACAAAGGTGAAATGTTTCTAATTCCGCCTATTATGGGTTTATCTGATAGTTTATTGAATAAGAATCATCACGATGTTTATTATAAAAAAATTCCTAAGTATAAAGGGCGAATTTTAAGAAAACATGGTGACCAGTTGATGCGTTTAGAAAACGGCTATTATAAGGCAGAAGGAAGAGCAGATGACGCCATGAATTTAGGGGGTATAAAAGTAAGTGCCATGCAAATTGAGGAAGTTATCAATCGATTAGATTTTATTAAAGAATCCGCTGCTATAGCTATCTCACCAAAATCTGGAGGTCCAAGTATTTTGGTAGTGTATTATATAGAAGATGTAATCGAAATTAATAAACAAGACAGATTGCAAATGGCCAAACAAATCATTCGAAAACGTTTAAACCCTTTGTTTAAAATTAATGAACTGGTTTTGATAGACAAATTACCCCGTACGGCTTCGGGTAAAGTAATGAGAAGAAAATTAAGAGATAAATATAGTTTTATAGCAGACAATGATTAATTGTGGCTACTAACAAATAAATCATAACAATGAAAGTAATATCATATAACGTTAACGGTATACGTGCAGCAATAAAAAAGGGTTTTATAGATTGGTTAAAGGCTGCAAATCCAGATGTGATTTGCATTCAAGAAACCAAAGCCCACAAAGAGCAACTTGACTTAACTCTTTTTGAGGACGTAGGTTACCCTTATCATTATTGGTTTTCTGCTCAAAAAAAAGGATACAGTAGTGTTGCAGTATTGTCTAAAACCAAGCCAAATAATGTGGTATATGGTACCGGTATTGAAACCATGGATTTTGAAGGGAGAAACTTACGTTTGGATTTTGATGAAATTTCCATCATGAGTTTGTATCTACCTTCAGGAACCAATGATGCCAGGTTGAATTTCAAACTAAACTATATGGCTGATTTTCAAGATTATATTAATGACTTAAAAAAAGAAATTCCAAATTTATTAATCTGTGGAGATTATAATATTTGCCACGAAGCAATAGATATTCACAATCCGAAACAAAACAAAAACACTTCTGGGTTTTTACCTGTTGAACGTGAATGGATTGATAATTTTATGAAAAGTGGTTTTATTGATACTTTTAGATTTTTTAATAAAGAACCTCATCATTATTCATGGTGGAGCTATAGGGCAAATGCAAGAAATAACAATAAAGGGTGGCGAATAGATTATTGTTTGGCAAATAAATCACTTCAAAGTAATTTAAAAAGAGCTTTTATTTTACCTGAAGCAAAACACAGTGACCATTGTCCGATTGGTGTAGAATTTGAACTTTAGATCAATCTCAAAAAATATCTATATTATAATTTTCGTTAATATAACCAACGATTCTTTAAAAGGGCTTAAATTATTATTGGTGCTAAAAAAAATAAAGAATTTCATTTCACCTTATGTTTTACAGTTTGGTAAATAAATCCTTTATTTTAGCCCTTCAATATTTTAACCATGTTAAAACTCAATCCAAAAATAATTATAATAGCGGCATTTTTTGCCATCTATGTTATTTGGGGGTCTACCTATTTATTAAATAAAATTGCAGTTTCGGAAATTCAACCTTTCTTTTTAGCTGGTTTAAGGTTTGTAAGTGCCGGAATTTTAACTTTGATTATTGCAAAATTTTTAAACTTAAACTTAACTATTACCAAAAGACAATTTATCAACTCCTCTATAGCCGGGTTTCTATTTTTAGTTTATGGCAATGGGGTATTTGTATGGGCTTTGAAATACGTTGATAGTGGTTTTGCAGCACTTGAAGCATCAACGCAACCTCTGTTTGTGTTATTATTAATGCGCATAATTGATGGTAAAAAAATGCAACGGAAATCTCTTATTGGTATTTCATTAGGATTTATTGGAATGTATCTTTTGGTAAGTCAAAAAGAAGTCCTTGCACAAGAAAACAATTTATTAGGTGTAATTATGATATTAACATGTGTATTGAGTTGGAGTTATGCCAGTGTTTTTGTTTCAAAGGCAGATCTGCCACCCAATTATTTTGTGAGTACTGCATACCAGATGCTCTTTGCGGGCATTCTTTTATTTTTAGTTAGTTTTATTTTAGGTGAATCATGGGTTTCTCCCTTGCAATGGAGTATAGAAGTGCAATGGTCTATGATTATTCTTATCCTATTTGGGAGTATTATTGCTTTTACGGCTTTTAACTATTTGCTAAAAGTTGTTTCTACCGAAAAAGTAACAACCTCTGCCT
>CAYPHN010000084.1:6134-12097 GCA_964410265.1 uncultured Flavobacteriaceae bacterium
GTCAATCCTATAATTGCTTTGAGTTTAGGATGGTATGTTTTAGATGAAAAGTTAACCATGCAATCTGTAATAGCTGCCGCTATTTTGTTAACCGGGGTTTATTTTATAACCACAAAAAAAGAAGAAAAAAAATAAACAGGGTTTAACCTTGACAAAAAATATAAGCTTATTAAGATATAAAAAAGCCTCAAAACATATAAAATTTTGAGGCTTTTTTTTGATTTGAATTATTTAAATTTTATGAAAAATCAAATTTTATCCCTTGGGCCAAAGGTAGTTCAGTAGTATAATTAATCGTATTGGTTTGACGACGCATATAAACTTTCCAAGCATCAGATCCTGATTCTCTTCCCCCTCCAGTTTCTTTTTCACCACCAAAAGCACCGCCAATTTCTGCACCAGAAGTGCCAATGTTTACATTGGCTATTCCACAATCAGAACCGGCAACCGATAAAAATCGTTCGGCTTCACGTAAGTTATTTGTCATTATTGCTGAAGATAACCCTTGTACTACTCCGTTTTGGATATCGATGGCATTTTCAACATCTCCACTGTATTTCAATAAATATAAAACTGGTGCAAATGTTTCATTTTGAACAATTTCATAATGTAATTCTGCTTCTGCAATAGCTGGTTTTACATAGCAACCACTTTCATATCCTTCACCTTCTAAAACACCTCCTGCAACAACTATTTTTCCTCCTTCAGTAACAACTTGTTCTAAAGCATTATTATACATTTTAACCGCATCTTTATCGATCAATGGACCTACATGATTTTTTTCATCTAAAGGATTTCCAATACGCAATTGTTGGTAAGCAGCAACCACAGCATCTTTTACTTTATCATATATCGAATCGTGAATTATTAATCTACGTGTTGAAGTACAACGTTGACCCGCAGTGCCAACTGCACCAAATACTGCCCCAATTACTGTCATTTTAATATCGGCATCTGGGGTTACGATTATGGCATTATTTCCGCCAAGTTCTAATAATGATCTTCCCAAACGTTCAGCAACTCTTTGGGCTACTATCTTACCCATTCGAATAGAACCTGTTGCAGAAATTAATGGTACACGTTTGTCTGTAGTCATCATTTCGCCAACTTTATAATCACCATTAATCAAATTTGAAATTCCTTCAGGTAAGTTATTCTCTTTAAACACAGCTGCAGCGATATTTTGACATGCAATGCCACAAAGTGGTGCCTTTTCACTAGGTTTCCAAACGCAAACATCTCCTGCAATCCATGCCAATGCAGTATTCCATGCCCAAACTGCTACCGGAAAATTAAATGCGGAAATGATACCAACAACACCCAATGGGTGATATTGTTCATACATTCTATGACCCGGACGTTCGCTATGCATGGTTAAACCGTGCAATTGGCGAGATAATCCAACGGCAAAATCACAAATATCGATCATTTCTTGTACTTCGCCCAATCCCTCTTGATAGCTTTTACCCATTTCATAAGAAACCAATTTACCAAGTGGCTCTTTCAATTCGCGTAATTTATCACCAAACTGGCGTACAATTTCACCTCTTTGCGGTGCTGGCATTAATCTCCAAGTTTTAAATGCTTTAGTAGCACTATCTAATACTTTATTATAATCCTCTTGGGTTGTAGATCTTACTTCACCAATTAAAAGACCGTCTACTGGTGAATAAGACCCTAATAGTTCTCCATTTGAAAAACGCAATGAACCCGTCGATGTTCCATCATTGATTTCCTTTACACCCAATCGATCCAAAGCTTCTTTAATACCAAAATCAGTTGCTACAGCTTCCATTTTTATCTGTTTTAAATTATTAATTTTGTTCATTACGATTTTAATAAATCGTAATGAACAAAATTAAAAGTATTTCATTGATATTATTAATATATTTTAAACTTTTTTAGTTAAAACTGTTTTAAATTAAACATCCCACATATGGAGATGTATTTGGTAATAAAAAAGCGAGCAAATAAATTTGCCCGCCTATATAAACAAGAATAGTTTCTTTCTTAAAATTTGTAATTCAAACCAGAATATACACCAAAGTAATAAGGTCTAAAATTACCTGAGTTATTTGAGTAGGTATTGAACTGATATTTAAACATTGGTGCCACGTTTAAATACCAGCTTTTGCTAATTTTATAATCTAGATCAACACCAAAATTTCCACTAAAATTAATATTGTTTAAATTGTTTGCTTGACCTAAGTCTGTAAAACTATTTTGAGAAACAATGGATACTGAGTTATTGGTTAAAAAGAAGGTGCTAAAACCTCCCACCAAATTCAAACCAATTTTTTTATCATAAAGATTATATTTCATTTCTAAAGGAAGTTCAAAATATTCAATAGACTGATTTAAATCACCATTAATATTAGATTTATTAAGCGTATTTGCCTGTGATAAATCCGTATTTCGATTGTTAATACTTGGCGTTAAAATAATTCCCGATTTATTGGTGTTTATATTGTTTCGTGCATTTTTAGCAGTAGATATATAGGCATTGACATTTTTAGTGTTATACGCTAATTCTACTTTGTTTACACCCGATTGTAATTGAATTTTTTTTGTTAATTGATAATTTATTCTAATACCAACTGACAAGGCATCGTCTGCTGTTTTAGCGCTATTAGACAAATTATCATTTAATGGTGAACCGCTTTGTAATGAATTGTAGTAAACCGGTGCAACAGTTGGTCCGACCGACCATTTTTTATTATCTGATAATTTAAGCGTTTCTTCTATTTTATTTGCCTCGTTATTTGCAATTGAATTATTTATATTAATCTCCTTAATAAAATCCTCTTTATTTATAATGTATTTATTTTCTATAGATTCGTAAATAGTAGAAATATCTGTGTTAGTTACGATAACTTTATTATTTGGATTTTTTATATATATTGGATTTTTTTTATTCTGTTTGGATTTATTGGTTTTCTTATTCTCAACCAAAATAATATTTTTAGGATTTTGGATTTCCGTATTATTATTATTAAAATTAAAATCACCTGTATCAATATTAGAAACTTTGATTGTTGGATTATCTAATCTAGAAGTGTTGTACAAAATATTACCCATTAAAAACAACACCAATATAATAGCGACACCACTCAAACGCTGCCAAAGTGATATGGTTTTTTTATAGTTCGTTTCGTTTAGTGAATTTTCAATATTGTTCCATACTTGTTTACTAGGATGAATTTCTAAATCCTTAAAACTCTCTTGAAAAACTCTATCTATGTTTTTTCTTTCTAACATACTAAAACAGCTTAAATTTTTGCTGTTGTTGATTTAATTCTATTTTTTCTTTTAATATAAGCCTCGCTCTTGATAAATTAGATTTAGATGTTCCTTCTGCCACGCCTAACATTTCAGCAATTTTTTTATGTGAATAACCATCTAACACATATAAGTTAAAAACCATTTGATACCTTTCTGGTAACTCTTGAATAATTTTTAACAAAAAATCCAATGAAATATCATCTTCATCAACTGCTACTTCAACTTGTTCAGATAAATTTTCTTCCACTAAATTTAAAATATTCTTTTTTCTATAGGTTTGTAATGCTGTATTGATCACAATTCTTTTCATCCACCCTTCAAAAGAACCTTTGAATTTAAATTGGTTTATTTTTTTAAAAATAGTTATAAAAGCTTCTTGTAAATTATCTTCAGCCTCCTGATGCGTCTTAGAATACTTTAAGCATAAGGCAAAAAGTTTACCAGCATAAAGGTGGTAAATTTCTGATTGAGATTTCACATCTCTTTTTTTACATTTTTGTATGAGTGTTTTTAGGCTCACTTACGCTTTTATTGTTATTGGTTATAACTGGCACTTCAATAATTAAATAAATGGGGTTTCCATTATCATCATCGCCTTGCCAAAATTTAAATATATACGGGCTGTGTTGTAAAGCCTGTACTCTAAATGTTAATTCTTCTTCCGTATCTAATATTTGACAACCACTTTCTTCTACATAAGTTGCGATAACTGCAACATTTCTTGTGTCGAAATCGTATTCATATAAAATATCACTATTAATATAACAGTCATCCGGACGAATATATTTTACAGTAATATCATAAATATGTCCAAAATCAAATGATTCCGGAACTATCGCCTCTTCAATTGGCAACAATTCATAATGAATATTTGTATCATCCTCTGAACAAGAAAACATTAAAATTAAGCTAAATATTGCAAAAAATATCTTTTTCATCCGTGTTTTTTATATCTAACAATTCCCCTTCGGTATATTTAAAGATACTTTAATCAGAATTGGTTGCGTGAAAAAGGGTTACTTTTGTGTAAATTATTCGCATGTCCTACTCTCAAATTTTTAATGTAAATACACTAAAAAGTTTTGATGAACTTGCTTTAAAAATATTTAATTGTCAGGCAATTAACAATAGCGTTTATGCGCGCTTTTTAACATTACTAGGTGTTGAGCCAAAATCTGTTACAAAATTAGATCAAATACCTTTTTTGCCCATACAATTTTTTAAAACCCACAAAGTGCTTTCTTCTTCAGAAAAAATACAGCAAATTTTTTTAAGCAGTGGGACTACCGGAATGCAACAAAGTAAACATTATGTTACTGATTTGAAAATTTATGAAAATAGTTTTATAAAGGGTTTTACTTATTTCTATGGAGATATAGAGAATTACACCGTTTTGGCACTTTTACCCAGTTATTTAGAACGTAAAGGTTCTTCATTGATTTATATGGCCAATGATTTTATTTTGAGAAGTAATGCAACCGATAGTGGATTCTATTTGCATAATTTAGAAGAATTATCTCAAAAATTAATTGATTTAGAAACTCAAAATAAAAGAATATTATTGATTGGAGTTTCTTATGCCTTATTAGACTTGATCGATTTTCGACAATTCCATTTAAAAAATACAATTATTATGGAAACCGGAGGTATGAAAGGGCAGCGCAAAGAATTGGTAAAAGAAGAATTGCACAAAGTACTTTGTAAAGGGTTTGGTGTAAAAAATATTCATTCAGAATATGGTATGACCGAATTGCTTTCGCAAGCCTATTCAAAAGGTAGTGGTGTTTTTAAAACTCCACCTTGGATGAAAATTCTAACTCGTGATACCGAGGATGCCTTAAGTTTATTAGCCAATAACAAAACTGGAGGTATCAATATTATTGATTTGGCAAATATTAATTCCTGTTCATTTATCGCTACACAAGACTTAGGAAAAGTTAATGATAATGGTACTTTTGAAATATTAGGCCGGTTTGATAATTCAGATATAAGAGGTTGTAATTTGATGGTGGTTTAGAAGTAATGAGATGATAGGGCAATAAGAGAATGAGAGAATGAAAATGTATTAATAAATCAAGTTACGAACTAATAACCTATCATATAACTAACTTCTCAACATTCTGATATTCTAACAGTAAATTTTCTGTTTTTTGTTTCATTTTTTCAAGTTGTTTTAGTTTATTTATTAAATAATTTTCTTTGTTTTTAGTAATATATTTAGGGTTAAATTCAACTTTTTCAGTGACTATCTTGTAATAGATTGCAGCTAGCTTTCTTGCAGTAGCTACTACTGCTTGTTTCCCTCCACTTTTAGCTTTTTTTCTTCTAAGATAATCTCCAATAGGATTTTGGGATTTCCATAAAGCACTAGCAGCATCCCTAAATGCCTGTCCAGCTTTATTTTTTTTTCTTCTGACTCTACTTGAAATTACTTTTCCACCTGTTATTTTATTGTTAGGCACTACATTGAGCCATGATAAAAATTGTTTTTCTGTAGGAAATTTTTCTTTTATATTTACTCCTGTTTCCGAGAATATAGTAAGTGCTGTAATTTCTTTAATACCATATATTTTTGTCACTTCAATACCCAAAGCTTCATATAGATATTGTGATACATTAAAATTTGGAGGCTCTATTCTAATTAACGGATGATTTTATTATCTTTGTAAAAAGAGATGAGT
>CAYPHN010000085.1:0-392 GCA_964410265.1 uncultured Flavobacteriaceae bacterium
ACTTGGTTGCACATATAACCTAAATTGATTTGTAAGATTTCTAAGTGTTTCGGTTTTAACGGAAATTGGTTTGTTTCTTCCAGTTTTTTCTTAAACGTAGGTAATTCACCTGGTGAGAAAATACCGTTTGACAGTATTTTTAACTGACTTGTTGCGTTTGACAAATCATTATTCCTAGCAAATAGAGATTTTTTTATCATTAGTAATGTTTAATATAACATTTCAACTTTAATTGCAATAGTTTTAAGGTAGCTGAGCCCAATTACTACATTTCTAATTTATTAACTTTATTCATCATTTGGACTCCATGTACCAAGGTAGCACCACTTTTAATTGCAGCACCTACATGTAGCGCTTCCATCATTTCTTCTTTAGTAATACCTCTTTCTAAT
>CAYPHN010000085.1:402-12075 GCA_964410265.1 uncultured Flavobacteriaceae bacterium
GGTATATGCATCGATACAATATGGGCATTGTTCAGTATGTGCTACCGCCAATGCGATTAATGATTTTTCGCGTGCAGTTAAAGCACCTTCTTCAAAGACTTTTTCATAATAATCAAAGAATTTTGTACCTAATTCTTTGTTCCAATCACTAATATTTCCAAATTTTTTTAAATCTGCTGGGTCGTAATAAGTTTTAGACATATTAAGTAGTTTTATACTAAGGGTTAGTTCGTAAAAAAAGAGAAAAATTACAACTAAATTATTGAAATATGGGATTGCATTAATTTTTTTGAAAAAACGTTGTTTATCTATATTAGAATTAAACAAATATACATTAACAAATACATTTTAAGGTATTGGCGGTAGAATTAATTAAATGTAGATAACCAATTATTATCTGTTTTAAAAGATACATTTGAAAATATCACTTTTGAGAATTAAAAATAAGAAGATACTTATTTGTTAGAACGTGCTTCCCATTTTTTATAAATAAATTCAACACCATAACCAATCAAAAAAATAAATACAACAGCATAAATTCCGATAATATTTGACTCATATTGTTGATATAATAGAGCAATAAGAGCAATTACGCAAAGTATTGTCCCGGCAAGAGAAATGAATTTGTTCGATTCTGTTTTGTTAGACAATTTGAAATTTGAATAATTTACTAATGCAAAGATCCATAAAAATCCAGCGCTACCTGAAGTTGAAATACTCTCTAAATTCATTGTATTAGCAATAATAAGTGTAAGAACAGATGTTGCTAACAGTCCTATTGGCTGGTTCCAACAAAATTTAGTGAATTCGTGAGGTAATTCATCTTCTGTAGCCAATTCATAATTCACTCTACTACCTCCAAATAGGGTTGCATTGATTGCAGAAAATGTAGAAATAAGTGCTGTAATACTTATAATTGTAAACCCAATTTTTCCGAGCATTGGTTCAGCTGCTACTGCCAAAACATATTCTTGTGCCTTTTCAATTTTGTCGAAAGAAACAGATCCAACGGTGATAAGTGCAATTAATATATATAAAATAACAACACTAAAAGTTGAAATAAAAAATGCTTTGGGTACATTTTTTAAAGGGTCTTTTAGATTAGGTACAGCATTTGCAATTAGTTCAAACCCTTCGTATGCAACAAAAATGACCATACCACCACTTACAATTTTAATTGGTGCTTCCCAGTTTTTAATTTCCATTTGATAAATTAAATCACTACTAAATAATCCGTAAACACCAATTATAATAAAAGCTCCAAGAATTATCATTTTTGTAAATACAGCAACAGATTCTGCTATGCTTACAGCCTTAAAACTAATATAGTTTAGCAGGGTTGATAAAACTATTATGGCTGTTAACAGAATGTGTTTATCCATTTCATAATTATTTGTAATTTTTATCATTTTAGCCCCGTAAGAGCCAAAAGCAACAGCATAAAGAGATAACATGATGATATAACTTATCCAAAGTAAATTATTTGTTCCTCCACTAAATATATTTTTACCAAATCCCTTATTGATATAATGTACAGTTCCACCTTTATTTGGGTAAAAAAGAGACATACGCGAATAAGAATAGGCTGTTAGCATTGCGATGATACCCGCAATTAAAAAGGCAACAGGTGTAGCTCCTTTAGCCAATTCAACTGCCAATCCAAGAACTGCAAAAATTCCGCCGCCAACCATACCGCCAATTCCTATGGCAATAGCTGCTCTTAAGCTTATTTTATCGTTTTGTTTAATAATTTTATGATTTAACAGGGATATTTTTTAAAACTTCCAATAAGAATTCCCAAAATTTTTGTGCAGATACAATACTTGCTCTTTCATCGGGTGAATGTGCTCCTTTGATAGTTGGTCCGAAGGAGATCATATCCATATCAGGATAATTGGTTCCCAAAATACCACATTCAAGGCCCGCATGGCAAGCAACTACATCCGCTTTTTCATCAAATAATTCTTCGTATAATTTTTCCATAACAGCAAGAATTTCGGAATTTGCATTTGGGCTCCAACCTGGATAAGAACCTGATAATTTCACTTTAAAACCTTCATTTTTAAAGGTATTTTTTAATTGATTTACAACCTGCATTTTACTTTCTTCAACAGATGATCGTGTCAAGCACCCTATTTCAATAGCACCATTGTTTACTTTAATTTTGGCAATATTATTAGATGCTTCCACTAAGCCTTCCATTGCTTCACTCATTTTAAACACCCCATTATGTGCATTTTTGGTTGCTAAAATTAAATTATTCTGATCTTCATCAGTCATGGCTTTTAACGGACATTGCGAAGCCTCAATGACAAACTCTAAATCGGGTTCAATATCGCCCAAATCATTTTTTATTTTACCAACTGTTTCTTCCGCTAAGGCAATAAATTTGGCAGCATTATTCGTGTTACAAACTATAGTAGCAAAACTTTCACGAGGTATTGCATTTCGCAAGCTACCACCTCTTAATTCAGCGATGTTAACCATATTATTTGTTGCCTCAAAAATTTGATTCATGATTTTATTGGCATTGCCAAAATTCCTATGTATATCCATACCAGAATGACCGCCCCTTAGCCCTGTCAATGATAATTTAAAAGCTTTACAGTTTCCATCAAGAATTATTTCTGTATAATTTTTTGTTGCTGTAACATCAACACCACCAGCACATCCTATATCAATTTCATCATCTTCCTCAGTGTCTAGGTTTAGCAATATTTCACCATCTAAATATCCCGCCTGAAGTCCTTTAGCTCCGGTCATTCCTGTTTCTTCATCAATAGTAAACAAAGCTTCAATGGCAGGATGTGGAATTTCCGTGCTTTCTAAAACACTCATAATAGCTGCAACACCTAAACCATTGTCTGCTCCTAAAGTTGTTCCCACTGCCGTAACCCAATCTCCTTCAATTTTCATTTTAATTCCTTCCTTTTCAAAATCAAAAATGGTATCCGAATTTTTTTGATGTACCATATCTAAATGCGACTGCATTACTATGGGTTTTCTATTTTCCATACCCGTTGTTGCAGGCTTTTTAATAATCACATTTTGAATGGGATCTACTATCGTTTTCAAACCTAATTTTTCACCAAACCCAACCATAAAAGCAATAACCCGCTCTTCTTTTTTTGAGGCTCGGGGTATAGCATTTATATCAGAAAAATTATTCCACAATGCTTTAGGTTCCAAATTTCTTATGTCTTGATTCATTTTTAGTTTTTTATAATTCTATTATAGTATTTGCAATTGGTTTTCTAACTTTTTTCATGGCGCTCATTAAATCTTTTGGGTCTCTAAAGCCAACCGGAAGCAGTAAAATGGATTTTAAATTTTGATCGCCTAAATTTAATTCCTCATCAAATTTATGTGGTAAAAACCCTTCCATGGGGCAAGCATCTATTTGTTCGATAGCGCAAACGGTCATTAAATTACCTAAAGTGATATATGCCTGATGGATAGAAGATTTTTCAATTTCGTCATCTGATTTTTTGGCAAACAGATCTTTAAGCTGATTTCTAAAATTGCCAACAATTTTCTCAGAAGTTCCTCTAATTTCTTTTTCTAGATCAAATTTTGCATCAATTGTATTCCCGTCAATTTTTGTGTCGATACATAAAACTAATAAATGGGAACAAGTTGTAATTTGTTTTTGATGAAATGCATGAGGAGATAATCTATCAATAATTTCTTGGCTGTTAATTACCAACATTTTTAAAGGTTGTAAACCAAAAGAAGTAGCGGTTAAATTAAATGCTTCTTTTAAGATGCCAATTTGTGAATCGTTTAATTTTTTATTGATGTCGAATTTTTTACAAGCATACCTCCACTCAAGACTTTTAATGATATCCATATTTATTTTCTATTTTTAAAAATCAAGTTTGAAACCAATTTTGTATTTAACTTAAAGATTGCATATTAACCAATTTATAGTAAGTACCTTTTTTTGCTAATAAATCATCATGATGACCTTGTTCAACAATTTTTCCATTTCGCATAACAATAATCTTATCCGCTTTTTTGATTGTAGATAAACGGTGTGCAATGACGATTGAGGTTCTGTTTTTCATCATCTTTTCCAAAGCTTTTTGTACCAATTGTTCAGATTCAGTATCTAATGCAGAGGTTGCTTCATCCAATATCATGATTGGAGGATTTTTTAATACGGCACGGGCAATACTCAAGCGCTGCTTTTGTCCACCACTTAATTTATTACCACTATCGCCAATATTAGAATTAATACCTTGAGGTAAATCCTTTACAAATTCCCAAGCATTTGCAATTTTTAAAGCATCAATTACCTGATTGTCAGTAGCATTTTTAACTCCTAGCAATAAATTATTTTTGACGCTATCATTAAAAAGTATGGCATCTTGAGTAACAATACCTAATAGATTACGGAGAGAATGAATGGTTAAATCACGAATATCCAATCCATCAATAGTTATGTCACCTTTATTTACATCGTAAAATCGTGTAATCAAATTGGCAATGGTTGATTTACCACTACCTGACTGCCCTACCAAAGCGATTGTTTTTCCTTTTGGAATTGTTAGTGAAAAATCTTTTAAAACATATTCTTTATCATATTTGAAAGAAATATTTTTAAATTCTACATCACTATCAAAGCCTTGTTTTTTAATCGCATCTTTTTTGTCTTTTAACGGATTACCTGTGTCGATTATTTCTTGAATTCTTTCCGCAGCTGCTCCACCTTTTTTAATACTATAAAGACCTCTTGAAATAGCTTTTGCCGGTGTTAATATATTATATGCTAGTCCCATGAATACAAGGAAAGTACTGCCATCTAACCCTGAAGATGTATTTCCGCTAAGAACTAAATTCCCTCCATACCATAAAATAACTGCTATCATACAAATACCTAAAAACTCACTAGTGGGAGATGCTAAATTTTGACGATTTAATAATTTATTAGAAAAATTATAAAAACGAGAAGTAGATTCTTGAAATTTTTTATTGAATTTATCTTCAGCATTAAACCCTTTGATTACTCGTAAGCCTGTTAAGGTTTCCTCTAAGGTTGATAAAAATATGCCTTGTTCTTTTTGAACCCTATCAGATTTACGTTTTAAGCTTTTACCTATTCTGGATATAATGATTCCCATTATTGGGATAAAAATAAAGATGAATAAAGTGAGTTGAGGGCTTATTATAAGCATTGCAGCTAGTGTGAAAAGAATAGTTAACGGCTCTCTTATAATAATTTCTAACACTGATAAGAATGAATATTGTAAATCTAAAACATCACTAGTGACTCTCGCAAGAATATCACCTTTTCGTTTTTCTGAAAAGTATGAAAGTGGCAATTCTATAGTTTTTTTATAAACCTGATTTCTAAGATCTCTTATTACACCATTTCGTAAGAATACTAGAAAATAATTAGCTAGGTAACCAGCTATGTTTTTTAATAAGAACATAACAATAATCAACCCTACAACAAATACGAGGGCTTTAGAATTATCGCCACCAGTAAATTCGTTCATTTGATAAGCTAGGTAGTTTTCAGTAAACTCACCTATTTCTAATAAGTTTGTGAAAATTGGTTTTTTTAAAGGAGTCGGTTTTTCTTTTCTAAAAATTACATCTAACATTGGCTTTAAAGCCACAAATGATAAAGTACCAAATAAAGCAAAAAAAATGTTAGATACAATATGACCAAAAGCATATAGTTTATAAGGTTTTGCATATCGGAGAATATTCGTAAAGTGACTCATTAATTCAATTTAAGTTCGGCAATAATGCGTTCAATTTTTTGATCTAATAATTTTTCTACTTTAACAGCTTCTTCAATTTTATCTAAGGGAAGTTTCACACTAAAATAGAATTTTATTTTAGGTTCTGTCCCACTTGGTCTTGCAGCAACTCGGGTTCCTTTTTCCGTAAGGTAAATTAAAACATTAGATTTTGGCAAATCGATTGAAGTTTCTTCATCAGTCAATAAATTTTTACAAACGGATGATTCATAATCGAACAAATACTTCACCTTTTCACCTTCGATTTCGGTAATTGGATTTTTTCGCATATCAATCATCATTTGTTTGATCTCATCAGCTCCTTCAATACCTTGTTTAACTACCGATATTAAATGTTCCTTGTAAAAATTGTGCTTTTTGTATAAGTCAATTAATTCTGAATAAACAGATTTCCCTTTACTTTTTGCATTAGCGGCTATTTCACAAGCCAGTAAGGTAGCCGAAACAGCATCTTTATCTCTTACAAAATCGCCAACCATAAAACCAAAACTCTCTTCTCCTCCTCCAATAAAATCTTGTTTGCCTTCGGCCTCACGAATCATTTTGGCAATCCATTTAAATCCGGTTAATCCAATTTTGGTTTCTACACCATAGCTTGCTGCAATTTCTTCAATTAAAGGTGTTGAAACTATCGTTGATCCAACAAATTGTTTGCCATTAATTCTTCCTTCATCGGCCCAGTTTTTAATTAAAAAACCACACAGAATTGCAAAGGTCTGGTTGCCGTTTAGCAATACTAATTTGCCTTCTAAATTTCTCACCGCAATTCCTAATCTATCGCAGTCAGGGTCTGTTCCAATAACAATATCGGCACCAATTTTTTCTGCCAATTCAGTAGCCATTTTAAGCGCCGCCGGTTCTTCAGGGTTGGGTGATTTAACTGTTGGGAAGTTGCCATTTGGAATACGTTGTTCTTCTACAAAATGCACATCAGTATAGCCCGCCTGTTCAAAGGCTTGTGGCATAATGCTAATGGAAGTGCCATGCAAAGAAGTAAAGACTATTTTTAACTTCTCTCTTTCTTTGGTGCTATCAAAAGTTGCATTTTTAATTGCCGCACTTGTAAACTTTGCATCTAATTCTTCTCCAATATATTCTATTAAATTTTCATTCGCTTTGAATTTAATATCTTCAAAGGCAACATGATCAATTTCGTTTATTATGTCTCCATCTTGTGGTGGAATTATTTGCCCACCATCATTAAAATAAACTTTATAACCATTGTATTCTGGTGGGTTATGAGAAGCTGTCAACACAATACCTGCATCACAATCCAATTCGCGAACAGCATAGGAAAGCTCTGGAGTCGGACGTAAATCTTCAAATAGAAAAACTTTTATATCATTGGCCGAAAAAACATCAGCTACATCTTTGGCGAACTTCTTACTGTTATGACGACAATCATAAGCAATGGCTACCTTACATTGTTTGTTAGGAAAAGCTTCATTCAAATAATTAGATAAACCTTGTGTATTTTTACCTAATGTATATTTATTGATTCGGTTTGTTCCTGCTCCCATCACCCCGCGCATACCACCAGTACCAAACTCAAGATCTTTATAGAATCTATCGGTTAAATCTTTCGAGTTTGTATCAATTAATTGCTGAATTTCTTTTTGTGTGTCAGAATCAAATGTATCTATTAGCCAAAGTTTAGCTTTGTTGATAATCTCGCTTGTATTCATAATTTATTTCAAAGTTTAGAGAGACAAAGATAAACTTTTTGATGTGAATATTTTATATGGATATTTACTTTTTTGTTGGCTTAATTTACAAATTAGATATTTATTTTTTTGCTGATAGTATATCGAGTTTCATCACGTTTTGAACGTAAAATCAATTCACCAAGAAATCCAGCCAAAAACAGTTGTGATCCAATTACCATCGTAACCATAGCTATGTAAAACCAAGGGTTATCTGTAATTAAAATTGTGGGTTCTTTGTTGTATAGTTTTATAAGTTTGAAAACACCTATAAATAAAGAGGCAATAAAACCAATAGCGAACATAAATGTACCTAATAAGCCAAAAAGGTGCATAGGCTGTTTACCGTATTTTGTTAAAAAACTAATGGTAATTAAGTCTAAAAACCCATTGATAAAACGATCTAATCCAAATTTAGTAGTTCCGTATTTTCTAGCTTGATGTAAAACAACTTTTTCATCAATTTTATTAAATCCTGCATTTTTTGCTAAAACAGGTATATAGCGGTGCATTTCACCGTATACATCAATATTTTTAATAACCTCATTTTTGTAAGCTTTGAGCCCACAATTAAAATCGTGTAATTTTAGGCCTGAGGTTTTACGAGCTGCTGCATTGAATAATTTTGAGGGTATGTTTTTACGAATTTTTGAATCGTATCTTTTCTTTTTCCACCCCGAAATCAAGTCATGACCATCATTGGTTATTAAATTAAAAAGTTCGGGAATCTCCTCAGGATTATCTTGTAAATCGGCATCCATCGTAATAACAACATTACCTTTCGCCTCCTTAAATGCTGCGTTTAGAGCTTGTGATTTTCCATAATTGATTTGAAATTTTAATCCTTTTACATTTGAATTTTTTTGTGACAATTTTTCAATTACCTGCCAAGATCTATCCGTACTTCCGTCATCAACAAAAAGTATTTCGTATGTAAAATCATTAGATTGCATCACTTTAACAATCCAGTCGTGTAATTCGTTTAATGACTCTTCTTCATTGAGTAGTGGAATAACTACAGATATATCCATTAATAAAATTATTTATTATCGTCTTTTTTTAAAATAAGCCCGGAAATTAATGCAAATATAAACCCGAAAAATAAACTAGCAACTAAAGCTATTGCTGAAGTAATTGCAGGCGTTGAGAAATTTTTCATCATTTCTATTTGTTTCTCAATTTGTTCATCAGTTAGTTGCGGAAAATTTTCAATCATTTCTACTTCTGCTTTTGCCATCGTGTTGGTCATAAAATCAGGCTCAATATAATTCATGAAAATAAAGGAATAAACAACTGAAATTATTCCGCCAATCAAGGCAATACCAATACCAGTTTTTAGTGCTTGGCCAATACTTAAACCTCCTTCATTAAATTCTCTAAATTTTTTGATTCCTAAAAATATTATAGCAGCCATGGCAATTAGTCCAAGTGAACCTGTTTTCCAATCCTGATCATATTGCATGCCTAATGCATATATCACAACATTAATTAATATCGATACAATGCCGAGAATTCCTCCGTAATTTAAAATTATTTTTTTAGTTGGTGTTTGTTGATTTTCCATAAGGTTTAGATTTAATTATAAAACAAATATACTTTAATTATGAAGAGATAAAAATACAAGTATAAAAATTATTTAAAAAGTGTAAAAAAAGATTGTAAAATTGTAAAAGGGTTGTATTTTTGCAGTGGCAAGTCCTGCACAACCAGCTCCCTTTGAATCCTCCAGGGCGGGAACGCAGCAAAGGTATTAGGTCGTAGCGGTGTGATGCAGGTAGCTTGCCATTTTTACATTCCAATTAAGTCACAAAGTGATGATTTCCAAAATTTTAAAGTCAATTATCAAAAATTTATTTCATCTTTGTAATTATGAGTAAAGTTGTTTTAGTTACTGGAGCATCTTCGGGTATTGGTAAAATAACAGCCGAATTTTTAGCGCAAAAAGGGTTTAAAGTTTATGGAACTTGTCGTAACCCAACACTTGTGCAAAAGAATTCAATTTCCAAAAAATCAAATTTTGAATTATTAGCTTTAGATCTTAATAAAAAGGATACGATCAAAAGCGCAATAGATACACTTCTTAAAAAAGAAGGCCGTATAGATATTTTAATAAACAATGCAGGTACCGGTGTAACTGGACCTATTGAAGAAACGCCATCACAAGAAATTCAAAAGGCATTTGATACCATATTGTTTGGTGCTATTGAAGTTATGAAGGCGGTTTTACCAGTTATGCGTGAACAAAAATATGGTTTGATTATAAATATAACTTCAATTGGTGGCTATATGGGTTTGCCCTTTCGAGGGATTTATTCCGCAGCAAAAGGAGCCTTAGAAAATATTACAGAAACTATAAGAATGGAAGTTAAAGAATTTGGGATTAGGGTAGCAAATCTTGCCCCAGGTGATTTTTCGACTAATATAGCTTCGAAAAGATATCACACCCCTGTTTTTGAAGATTCTGTTTATAAAGAATTATATCAGAAGAATATTGATTTAATGGATTCTCATGTTGATAAGGGTAACGACCCGATAGAAATTGCAAAACAAATTTATAAAATCATTCAAACGCCTGAGCCTAAAATTCACTATAAGGTTGGAAGCGTTATGCAAAAATTTTCAATTGTGTTAAAACGTATTTTACCCGATAAAATTTATGAGAACATGATCATGAAATATTATGGTATGTGATTTCTTAAAAGTTTAAAGTTTAAAATTAAAAGTTTAAAGTTTAAAGTTTAAAGTTAAAAGTTGAAAGCCAGGAGCCAAAAGCCAATAGCTAAAAGAGAAAAGATTTAAGACTTAAGAGAAAAGATAGATAGCAGTATTGACAAATAGTGACGTTTTCACGAGCTACGAAGCATGAGTAGCATGGTGATCTATTTGAAGTCAAAAGTTGAAATTGAAAAGTGAATACCAAAAGCGAGAGGCGAATAGCGAATAGCGAATAGCCGAAAGCTAATGGCTAAATTAAATAACCCAACAACTTCTATTCATAAAACTCTGAAACTTCTTCCAAACTTTTTCGATGAATATCTGGTACATAAGTGGGTTGTTTAAGATAGCCCACGGGCAACAATAAAAATGCTCTTTCATTGTCTGGTCTGTTCAAAATATTAGCTAAAAATTTCATCGGACTAGGGGTATGTGTTAAGGTAGCCAATCCGGCATTATGTATGGCAGTGATTAACATACCACAAGCAAGACCAATAGACTCATTCACATAATAATTATTTATTTTCTTTCCAAATTGGTCATAATCAAAGGCTTTTTTAAAAACGATAATCAAATATGGGGCTATTTCTAAAAAAGGTTTATTCATATCCGTACCTAAGGGCTCTAAATCTTTTAGCCAACTGTCGCTCATTCTGTTTTGGTAAGACTCCCTTTCTTCTTTTTCGGCAGCAACTCTAATCTTGCTTTTTAGCTTGGGGTTAGAAACAACACAAAATGTCCAAGGCTGTTTATGAGCTCCTGATGGTGAGGTAGATGCGGTTTTAATAATATTTTCAATTACTTCTTTTGGTACGGCTTGATCACTAAATTCTCTAACTGAGCGTCGCTTATCCATAAATTGAAGAAAGGCTTTACTTTTCTCAATCATTTCTTTATCTGAAATAGATTCCTGTTTATAAGCGATGTGTTTAAAACCTGAAATGAAAATATGCTTCTTATCGTCCATTTTGTTTGCTTAAAGTTATTTGTGATTCCAATTGTTTGGGTCATTACTTTCGTTTGGTGATAAGCCTAAAATATCACCTTTTATATCAACACCTAAGCCAAGAACAGTTCTGTTTGCATAATTGAAGTAACTGGTTACTTGATTTATTTCAAGAATTTCTCCATCGGTGAACCCTACTTTTCTCATGTTTAGAATGTCATTTTCTGTAATTTTATTAAGATACAAAGTAAGCTTTTTTGCATATGCCAATCCAATATAATTTTTGCTATTGAAATATTTACCTAAAGTATCGCTCTTCATTGCTTTTAAAAAGTCTTTTGATTTTTCATCATCATCCCAAAGTCTTTTTAAACCAGTAAAATGATGTTGAACACAATAGCCACAATGATTTAAAAAACTCACATACACACCTATGGCTTCCAAATACCATTTTGGTAAAATGTTATTGGTATTGTGAATAACATTTTATGACTATCGGATTCTCTACACCTTGTTTTCCCATTTACAAGAAACAGAG
>CAYPHN010000086.1:0-11988 GCA_964410265.1 uncultured Flavobacteriaceae bacterium
ATATCATTTTTGGAAAAACAAAACAAATGGCAGGCATTTGTGGTTACGAAATAATTTCTCAACCATTTTTTCTCAATTTTTAGATACTTTTTCGGTATTGTTTTTACTCTGTTCTTTTGGTGTAATAGAATGGAAATTATTTGGCATTTTATTGTTAAACGGGTTTTTATTTAAACTTTTAATTGCATTATTAGACACTCCTTTACTTTACTTATCTGTGTATTGGTTTAGAAAAAAGTTTGATTTAAAGGTTGGAGAAGAGATTGCGTTGGTTTGAAAAAAAGGATTAAAGTTCAATTTTCAAATCCACAACATACCCCTCCCAATTTCTTACATTAAAAACGGTACTATCTTCAAATATTAAATACTGACCTTTAATTCCTATTAATTTGCCTTTGTAAGTTGGAGTTTTATCTAAATTCAGACTTTTTATTTTAGCAGGGTATTTTTTAATGGGAAAATCAATTTGAGTTTCTTTGCTATTTTCGATAAAATATTGCTTCGCCTCTTCGGGTATATACTTGGCTAATTTCTCCCTTTCTTCTGTAAGATCAACATCAACAATAGCATTTGTAAGCATTTTGCGCCAGTTGGTTTTGTCTGAAACAAATTCTTTTAAAGCAACTTCAGTTATTCCGGCAAGATAACGGTTTGGGACTTCCACAATTTCAATGGCTTCATGAGCTCCCTGATCAATCCATCGGGTTGGAATTTGAGCTTTACGGGTTACGCCAACTTTTACATTACTAGAATTTGCCAAATAAACAATATGAGGTTTTAATTGCATTTCTTTTTCATAGGCCAGATCTCTATCTTCAATATCTAAATGGGCTTTACTTAATTCTGGGCGCATGATCCAGTCACCGGTTTGTGGCATTTTGTAAAAGCAATCATAGCAATAGCCCTGGCGAAATATTTTTTTGTTTGCACCACAGCTCAAGCACTGGTATTTTTTAAATGAAATATCAATGGTTTTATTGATCAACTGATTCATATTCAAAAAATCACTTTCTATGTCCAAATAATATTGAACTGGTGATGCGTTTTCTGTCATCATTTTTTTTAGTACACCTGAGTATATCATTTTAATATGTTTTTAAACTTCAAAAATCAGTATTCGTTACTCCTTGTTCGACATTCATTTTAATCTAAGAACAAGGAATGTTGATTAACGATATTAGAATTAATAAGGGTTAATTTTATTTGTTCATATTATTGAATTTCTCTCCTTCTCCTTACTTTATTCTCTCTTTTTCCTTGCCCTTTTCCGTCACTAATCACCCTAATCGTGCTCTTTACTTTTTCAGCAATTCTTCGCGCTTTATCAATATCTTTATTGACAACAGTAACATGCCCCATTTTACGAAAGGGTCTAGTCTCTTTTTTCCCATAAATATGAGGAGTAACGCCATCAATTTTTAGTATTTCTTCCATATTTTGGTAAATAACATCACCATTATAGCCTACTTCACCAACCAAGTTTACCATAATTCCAGCAACTTTGCTATCGGTATTTCCTAATGGTAAATTTAAAACAGCCCTTAAATGCTGTTCAAACTGATTTGTATAAGAAGCTTCAATACTATAATGCCCGCTATTATGTGTTCTTGGAGCAACTTCGTTTACTAAAATATCATCATCTTCGGTTTGGAACATCTCCACAGCTAATATGCCAATAAATTGAAATGCATCTGCAACCTTTAAAGCGATTTCTTTTGCTTTTTTCGCTACAGCGGAATTGATTCTTGCCGGACAAATAACATATTCTACCTGATTGGCGGTGGGGTGAAATTCCATTTCAACCACAGGATATGTTTTTGTTTCACCATCACTGTTTCTTGCAACGATAACTGCCAGTTCATTTTTAAAAGGAATAAGATCTTCAACAATACAATCCTCATCCGATAAATTGTTTATTTCAGTAGTAGTTTTTATAACTTTTACACCAGTTCCATCATAACCAAACTGTGCTGTTTTCCAAACAAAAGGTGGTTGTGCTTCTTTTTTTAATTCCTCGAAAGAGTTATACCTTTTATAATTTGCAGTTGGAATATTATTTTTTACAAAAAAATCTTTTTGTCTTCCTTTATGTTGAATAATTTGTAAAACAGAAGGCTGTGGATAAATTGTTAACCCTTCTTTTTCTAATTGTAATAAAGCTTCAATATTAACATGCTCAATTTCTATAGTGAGTAGATCAACTTTTTTACCGAAATTGTATACGGCTTGATAATCCATTAAATTACCTTGATAAAATTCGTTACAAATTTCTGCACAAGGCGCATTTTTTGCAGCATCGAGAATGGCGGTATAAATATCAAATTTATGAGTTTCGGTTAAGAGCATTTTACCTAGCTGACCTCCACCAAGAACGCCTAATTTGAAATTAGAAGAAAAATAATTTTTCAATTGTATTGCGATTTTTAAAAGTTTGTAATTTGCAGAGTATCTCCAATAACAACAACTCTATACTGTTTAGCAGAAAAACTAATACCATCTGTTAGAGGAGCTCCATTTAATAAATTAAATACGCTATCGTCACAGGGTGTAAATAAATTGATGCCATTCTTTACGATCATTTGCGAGCAGGGTTTAGGATTTATATGCGGAGCAGCTCTGTCAAAAGCTATATAATTATTGATGCTGTAATGATAAATAACCAAACCACTAATTCCACCTTGCGCATATGCCCAACCACCCACAACTTGTAAATCTATAAATTCAGGATTATTTAAAAATAAAGATTGATTTACAGGAATATTTGGTAGAATATTATTGGGATCAATATTGTTATCTGAACAAGAAAACGATAAAAATAACAGGAAAATAATTGCAATTTTTTTCAAAATATTTTTTTTGGCAAGGTACAAATAATTTGATTTATGCAATAAATATAATGCCTGAGTAATTTATTTTTTGTATTTTAGAAGAAGATTTTTCGGATTTTGAAATAAATTGTACATTTGTACTAGGATCTCATTCCATTATTTTGGAATTGGGATTTTTTTATATTTATAATATCAATAAATTTTAGTAAAATGAGTGATGTAGCATACTATACAGAGGAAGGGCTAAAAAAATTAAGAGGTGAACTAAAGGTTCTCGAACATGTTGAACGACCTAGAGTAACTAAAGAAATTGCGGATGCTAGAGATAAAGGAGATCTAAGTGAAAATGCGGAGTATCATGCAGCTAAGGAAGAGCAGTCTTTGTTGGAGTTTAAAATTGCACAAATGAAAAACACCTTGTCAAAGGCAAGGTTGATCGACGAATCACAACTAGACGCATCGAAGGTTTTGGCCTTGTCTATAGTGAAAATAAAAAACATAGATAATAATATGGAGTTTGAATATACACTGGTTGCTGATGCTTTGTCAGATTTAGCCAATGGTAAATTATCGGTAAACTCCCCTATTGGCCAAGGACTACTTGGCTTAGAAGTTGGTGATATTGCTGAAATTCAAGTGCCTAATGGTATGATGAAATTTAAAATTTTAAATATTTCTAGGTAAAGTGTTTTTATAATAAGTTTTACGTTAAAATTTATTAATTGTAATATTTACAATAGCCTGTTGTATTTTTGTACACGATTGAATTATAGTCAATTATATAACAATGATTAGATTAGATAACTCATTGATATTCAATAGTATAATTAATAAATTAACATGCGTAACTAAAATTCACAGAAGTGTTGTATTTAAATAATATAAAAAATGAGCACCATCTTTACTAAAATTATCAAGGGAAAAATACCGAGTTACAAAGTGGCCGAGAATGATGATTTTTACGCTTTTTTAGATATCAATCCCAATGCAAAAGGCCATACTTTGGTGGTGCCTAAAAAGGAAGAGAATAAGATTTTTGACTTAGATGAACAGTCTTATTTGCGTTTGATGCAGTTTAGCTATAAAGTTGCTAAGGCTATTGAAAAGGCGGTGCCTTGTGAAAGAATAGGCTTGACGGTAATAGGTTTGGAAGTGCCTCATGTACATGTGCATTTAATACCACTGCACAGTATGGCAGATGCCACTTTTTCTAAAAAAGAGAAATTAAGCGATTCGGAATTTAAAGAAATTGCTAAAGAAATTGTTAAAAATTTTGAAGGATAATTATCGAAAATTTTAAGGTAATGTCTTTGCGAACGGAATAAAATGGAGTGTGGCGACCTCTTTTATTGGATTGTTTTAAGTTCAATACTAAAAGTAGTTCCTTTACCTATTTCCGATTTCTTTACATAAATCCTTCCTTTACTATAGTCCTCTATGATTCTTTTGGCAAGTGAAAGCCCTAATCCCCAGCCACGTTTTTTAGAAGTGTAACCAGGTTCAAATATTTTCTTTTGAAGGCGTTTTGGAATACCTTTACCTGAATCTGTTACTAATATTTTGGCGGTAGAATTTTCCTGTTTTACAGTAATTGAAAGTTTTCCTTTGCCTTTCATGGCATCAATAGCATTTTTTACCAAATTTTCGATAACCCAACTATACAATTGTAAATTTAAATCAACATAAATAGGTGTATTATTATCAATAATAAATTTAAAATCTATTTGTTTAAAACTTCTCGATTGAATATAATCAAATGCAATCTTTGTTTCTTTAACAATGTCGTTTTTGGTCAATTTTGGAATAGAACCAATTTTTGAAAATCTTTCAGCAATGGTATTTAACCTCTCAACATCTTTTTCAATTTCAGAAACAGTTTCTTCATTGGCATTTTCCATACGCAATAGTTCAACCCAGCCTAAAAGAGATGATAAGGGTGTACCTATTTGATGTGCCGTTTCTTTAGCCATGCCTGCCCACAGTTTATTTTGTTCGGCAATTCTATTGGCTTTAAAAGCCAGATAAATAATGGTACCAAATAAAAACAGAACAAGCAATAAGCCCAATGGATAATACTGCAATTTATTTAATAGATCGGAGTCTCTATAGTAGATCTTCTCTGTAATATTTATTTTACCCATTTGAAAATTAACCACCAAGGGTTCGTTATCTTCTATCATTTTCATTAACTGCCTGCTTAAATACAAGCGGTCATCAACAGGAAGGGAAGTAAATTTTTTGGAATTTACCACATCTAAATTTGCCCATTTTTTAATATCACCATTTTCAAAAGTAATGATCATGGGAATACTTCTGTTACTTTGAATAATTTTTTCTTCTAAAGACATGTCAATGTCTAAATCGGGATTGTTAAAATTTTTATAGGCCGTAGCTAAAACTTCCATTTTTAGCCTTTCTTCTTTTTTAAAGTTTTTAAAGAATTGATTGGTGTTCCATAAAATAGAAGTAACAATTAAAAATGTTGCTAAAATTAGCAACCATTTAATTAAAATTTTACTTGTAGGGAAGTTCTTCATTAAAAGAAAATAAATAACAGACTTAAATTTTATGGTTAATAACATAAAAGTAACAAGCTTATTATACATAAAATAAATATTAGCTACTTTTGTTGAAAAATCATATCAATTGTTAACAATTAATCCAAAGAAAATAGAAATTGCCAAACTTCACAGCTATTTACTATCTGCTGTTGCTCCAAGACCGATTGCTTTGGCCAGCACTATAGACATGAATGGAAAGCCAAATTTATCACCTTTTAGTTTTTTTAATGTATTTAGTGCTAACCCACCTATTTTAATTTTTTCCCCTGCAAGAAGAGTTAGAGATAATACAACAAAACACACTTTGGAAAATGTGAAGCAAATAAAGGAAGTGGTAATTAATGTAGTTAATCATGACATAGTGCATCAAACCTCTTTGGCAAGTACTGAATATGAAAAAGGTGTAAATGAATTTGATAAAGCTGGTTTTACCATGTTAAAATCAGATAAGGTAAAACCGTTTCGGGTTGCAGAATCTCCAGTACAAATGGAATGTAAGGTAAATGAAATTATATCTTTAGGCAAGGAGGGAGGAGCCGGAAATTTAATTATTTGTGAAGTAATTCTTATGCACATCAGTGAAAAAGTATTGCAAGAAAACGGACTTATTGATCAAAATAAATTAGACCTTGTTGCTCGTGCTGGCGGAAGTTATTATAGCAGAGCAAAAAACACCTTTTTTGAAATCCCGAAACCTATATTAAATAAAGGCATTGGTATTGATAGTTTACCAGATCTTGTTAAAAACAGTTTAATATTGACTGGAAATAATTTAGGGATGCTTGGAAATATCGAGAAATTACCATCAAATAAGGATGTTGATAAGTTTATCAAAGACAATCCTAAATATTTTGGTGTAAAATTAAATGAAAAGCATAAATTTGCGCAAGAGTATTTAAAAAAGAGCGATATAAATAGTGCTTGGAAAGTACTTTTAAGTTAGTATTAATTATAAGATTTACAATAGAAATGGAAGTAGTTGGAAAAATTAAAAAAATAGACGAAACAAAAACATTCGGAAGTAACGGGTTTAGAAAACGCGAAATGGTGGTAACCACAGATGAACAATACCCACAAATGATAATGGTTGAATTTATTCAGGATAAATGTGATTTGTTGAATAGTTTTGGTGTTGGGGATGACGTAAAAGTAAGTATAAACATAAGAGGTAGAGAGTGGGTTAACCCTGAAGGTGAAGCGAAATATTTTAACTCTATACAAGGTTGGAGAATTGAAAAATCACAAGCTCAAGGTACTGTTCCTCCTGTAGATGCAGGGTCATTCGAACCTGCAACAAGTACAAGTGATAGTGAGCCAGATGACTTACCATTTTAAATAGTATATTAATGAATCCCATTAATAACCAGGGACAATGTTAAAAAGCTCTGGTTTTGTCCTTTTAATTTTATTTTTTGGATGCTCTTCAATTAATGAGAATTCAAAAGAAACAACAACTTCTCAAATTCAAAATATTCCATTGTCTCCAGAAGGTTGGAGTCTTGTATGGTCAGATGAATTTGAAGGTACAAAAATTAATAAAGATTGGTGGAAACATAGTATTGGGAATGGTAAAAATGGCTGGGGAAATAATGAATTAGAATATTATACAGATACCTTTGAAAATTCTAGAGTTGAAAATGGCAATTTGATAATAGAGGCCCGAAATGATCTATCAGGAGATTATAAATATTCCTCAGCCCGATTAACCACTAAGAATAAAAAATCCTTTGGTTATGGTAGAACAGATATTCGGGCAAAATTACCCATTGGTCAGGGAATTTGGCCGGCTCTATGGATGCTTGGGGATAATATTAATCAAGTAGGTTGGCCAGCATGTGGTGAGATTGATATTATGGAATTAATTGGTAATTTACCTTCAATAAGTCATGCCACAGTTCATTATGGACAAGATTTTTCTAAGCACAAATATAAGGGAGAACAATATAGTATTTTAGAAGAAACATTTAACGATCGTTTTCACGTTTTTAGTGTTGTTCGAGAAAAAAATCAAATGCGGTTTTATGTTGATGATGTCCTTTTTTTTAATTTTAGTTTAAAAGATACACAAGGTGTTGTATATCCTTTTAATCAAAATTTTTATTTTATTTTTAATGTAGCCGTTGGAGGAAATTGGCCTGGGGACCCTGATGATTCTACAAAGTTTCCGCAGCAAATGCTTGTTGATTATATCCGTGTATTTGAAAAGAAATAGGCGACGTGTTAATTAATACTTTTTATGGAGTTTTTAGATGAAACATTGAAATTCCCAAATATTGAAGCGGTATCCCCTGAAGGCATTGTGGCCATTGGAGGTGACCTTTCTCCTGAAAGATTGATCTTGGCTTATAAAAGTGGTATTTTTCCTTGGTTTAGTCAGGGCGAACCAATAATATGGTATAGTCCAGATCCTCGAATGGTGCTTTACCCTGAGCGGCTTAAAATTTCAAAAAGTATGCGTAAAATATTGCGCGAAGGAGCTTTTCAAATTACATATAATAAAAATTTTAAAGAAGTTATTTCTAATTGTAAAACGATAAGTAGAAATGATCAGCACAGTACCTGGATTACAGATGAGATGAAAACAGCATATATTAAACTGCATAAAATAGGCGTAGCTAAATCTGTAGAAGTATGGAAAAATAAAGAACTTGTAGGCGGTTTGTATGGTATAGATCTGTCAATTCAAAAAACAGATTTCGGACCTGTTTTTTGTGGAGAAAGTATGTTTAGTAAAGTATCTAATGCTTCAAAGATTGCCTTTGTTTACCTGGTTCAAATACTTCAAAATAAAGGTTATCATTTAATTGATTGTCAGGTTTATAATAATCATTTAGCCAGTTTAGGTGCCGAGGAAATTCCCAGAAAAGAATTTTTAAGAATATTACTGAATAGCTGACTCCAAATTTTGTGAATTTTACTTCATCATTTGAACAATCAACTTTTTTCTTTTGCGTATATTTGTCCTCCAAAATGTTAATTTATGGATATCAAAAATGCACAATTAGAAGTAGATAAATGGATAAAAGAACACGGGGTTAGATATTTTAATGAACTTACTAACATGGCGCAATTAACAGAAGAAGTTGGTGAGGTAGCTCGTATTATTGCTCGCAGATATGGAGAACAAAGTGAGAAAGAAAGCGATAAAAATAAAGACCTTGGGGAAGAATTGGCAGATGTAATGTTTGTTGTTCTTTGTTTGGCAAATCAAACCGGAATTGATTTACAGGAAGCATTTGATAAAAAATTAGACGTAAAAACCAAACGTGATCACGATCGTCATCATAATAATGATAAATTAAAATAATTATGTTTCAAAAATATTTAGAAATGTCTTTTATAAAAGTGGTTGGTATTTCTGCACTTTTATTTTTTGTTGTAGTGAGTATAATTAAATTTATTATAGCCTTATTTAATGGAGATGGCGTATCTGATATTCTATTTAATATGGCAACTTCAAAATATTTAGTATCTAATTTAATGGGTGCATTGCTCTACGGTCTTATCATCACTTTTTATTACAAACGAAAATACAAAAAATAGTTTTATTTTGATAAAATCACTACAATATACTTCGGGTAATATGCATGGAAATATTGCCATTTCTGGATCAAAAAGTGAGTCGAATAGGTTGTTGATTTTACAAAAATCTTTTCCAAATTTAAAGCTTGAAAATCTTTCTGATTCTGACGACACGAAGCATTTACAAGAGGCCTTAGCATCGCAAGGCAATACAATTGACATCGGTCATGCCGGAACAGCCATGCGTTTTTTAACAGCATATTTCTCTGCCACACCAGGAAGAGAGCTCACCCTAACAGGGTCACATAGAATGCAAAACAGACCAATTAAAATACTGGTTGAGGCTATGAAAAGTCTAGGTGCAGATATAGAGTATTTAGGTAAAGAAGGATACCCTCCGTTGAAAATAAAGGGTAAAAAACTCACAAAAAATAAAGTGAGTATTCAAGGCAATGTGAGTAGTCAATATATTTCTGCCTTACTATTAATTTCTGCATCTTTAGAAAATGGTTTGGAAATTGAATTGTTGGGTAAAGTAACCTCAGTGCCTTATATAAAAATGACTTTGAGTTTGTTGCAATCTATGGAAATAGAAACCAATTGGACTGATAATTTCATAAGCATCCAGGCAAAAAATCAAACAAAAGAGAAAACACATAAAGTTGAATCCGACTGGAGTTCAGCTTCGTATTTTTACAGTTTGGTGGCCTTGAGTGAAAAGGGAAAAATCACACTTTCTTCCTATAAAAAAGATAGCTTGCAAGGTGATAGTTCGTTAATTGAAATCTACAAACATTTTGGAGTAATAACAAAATTTGAAAAGAGTTTAATACAATTAACAAAAGAAAATATTGCACTGAAACCTATGACCATGAATTTAGTCGATTCACCTGATTTGGCACAAACTATTGCCGTAACCTGTTTTGGTTTGGGAATTACTTGTGATTTAACCGGACTCCATACTTTAAAGATTAAAGAAACAGATAGATTGGTTGCCTTAAAAATTGAACTGGAAAAATTGGGTGCCAATATTGAAATTACAAACAATAGTCTGCACTTAAAGCCCTCCAATAAAATAAATAAAAATATTACTATAGATACTTACCAAGATCACAGAATGGCCATGGCATTTGCTCCCTTGGTTTTAAAAGTTCCAATTTCGATAAATGAAGCAGAGGTGGTTACAAAATCATTTACTTCCTTTTGGAAAGATTTTGATGATATTATAGGTTGATTCTATTCCATTAGATTTACAATTTTTCAACATTTGTTTCCAACAATAGTGTTTCAGATATAGATTATTTATAACTATACAATATTCGTTTATTTTTGTACATGAACAATTTATAGTTAAATTGGTATAACCTAGCCTCCGTAATATAAAAATTAAATCTAATAGTTTTTATAAAAAGTAAATAATCTAGTTCTTAGTTGCTCGTAAATAGGTTTGGTAAATTCGACAAACATTTGTTGAGGTGGTGGTGGATTGATCCTTCTTTGGTTTGTAATTGCTATTTGATCTTTATTCAAAGCACGATCATCGCCATTAAATTTACCCCATTCATTAAACCAAACATATTCACCAGGAAAATTATTATTTATTAAAACATTTTTTTTAGAGTTATTGTCTGTTATTTTTAACCCAACAATACCTTTAGAAATAACTTGTATTTTATAAATTGCAACATCTGCTTTTACCGTGCCAATTACGTCTTTTTTTCGACCATTATCCAAAGTTACCTCACCTACTTTCACACTATCTGCTAACATTTTTTCTATCCTTTCACTCGTATGTGTTTCTCCTACAATAAAGTCTTCGAAATTAATCTCTAATAATTGGTCGGTCTTGTTAAGTTGCATTTTTTTAGCCTCCTTTAAAGTATGAAACCTAACAAATTCATTTTGTTCAATTAGACGGAATATATTTTGAACCTCAGTATAAAAAATCTCTGCACTTAAATCGTAAGTTTTAGAATGTACAGGCATTAAGTTTGTAATTACGTGCAGTAAAGAAAGGTTATATGCTTCGTCAATTTTATAAGCTACATCTTTGTAATTCTCAACAAATTTATCAGCTTCTAAAAAATTATAATAAGCTTCTTTCGCACTTCGTCTACCTCCATAATTCAAAAATTTTAACCCTGCAACATATTGTTCTTCAGCCGCTTTTGGTTTTATTTTTTCTAATTGCCTGTAGTATTTATTGGGTTTAACAATAATACTTTTTGCAGCTGGAGATCTTTGAATGTTTTCATACATGCTATTTAATTGTTCATATATATAAACTGCTTCTGAATTTTTAAATACTGAATTTGATTGATTTTTGTTTTCTATTTGATCTAAATAAGAAAAAACGGCATTAGGATATGCATTAGCTAATGTTTCCACAGCCTTTTTATTATTAGGATTCTTTCTTAATTTTTCAATAGATCTTAATACCGCTTGATAGTAATTGCCTTGTGTATATAAGTTTTTACCTGTGTTACAGGAGCTCGATACGAAGCCAATAATAAAGATTACTAGATAGATTTTTAGGGAATACTTCATGAATACGGAGTTTGATTGTAATTTGTAGTTATAACGGCTCGTTTAATGAAATATTGAATAGGGTTTTACATATTTTATCGATGCATTGAATTGAAAACTCCTGTAGTCTAAAATTAGACACATTATAAAAATTTCAATAATTTATATTTAATAATGTGAAATTAGAAAAAGGAAGAAAAATAAAAATAGTAAATTTGAATAAATAGTGTAAAATAATAGGAGTTATAAAACTTGCGATTGGTTAATCGATTTGATGTACCATTCAATATTAAATTAATTAAAGATACTTAAATGGCATTTGTAGATTATTATAAAATATTAGGGGTTGAAAAATCGGCCACAGATAAGGAAATTAAAAAAGCTTATCGAAAATTAGCGAGAAAGCACCACCCTGATCTAAACCCCGAAAGTAAGGAAGACGAAATTAAATTCAAAGAAATTAATGAAGCCAATGAGGTTTTAAGCAATGCCGAAAGTCGTAAAAAATACGATAAATATGGCAAGAACTGGGAACATGGTGAGGCATTTGA
>CAYPHN010000087.1:0-11916 GCA_964410265.1 uncultured Flavobacteriaceae bacterium
TGGTTTTAAAGATGTTTTTATTACCAATGGAATAAAAGGCGCTACGAACGATATGGATTTTATGAATTTTATTGCTAATGACAAAATTCAGGAACGTATTAATAAAGGAATGAACCAAGAAGATTTGAGCTTTACTAAAGAAATTCCTGAAAAAAAACTAGAAAATTATTTTTTTAAAAATAATGCCGATCTCACTTTTTCCAATGTTACCAACCAATGGTTTGAAGAAACTTTTTCATTTAGTAATGGCGCAGTTTATGCTGATCTGGATAATGATGGTGATCTGGATATTATTGTAAATAATGTAAATAATGTAGCAACAATTCTTGAAAACAAATCTGAAACAATTAATCCAAATAATTATTTAAAAATTAAATTTGAAGGCTCCTCAAAAAATAAATTTGGCATCGGAGCTAAGGTTCTTGTGTATTTGGATTCCTTGACAATTACCAATGAAAATTTTTTAACCAGAGGATATTTATCGGCTGTGTCACCAGAATTGACCATTGGTATTGGTAAACATGAACTAGCTGATTCACTAACTATAATTTGGCCCGGAGGAACATTTCAAACTTTAACAAATATAAAATCCAATACCGCAACTGTTTTTAAATTTTTTGAAGCTTCAGATAATTATTATTCCATCAGTTCAAAAGATAAGAACTATTTAATAAATGTTGATGCTCCAATTGATTTCAAACATCATGAATTTCCTTCTTATGAGTTTAACCGTGAACCACTAATACCTTATGCCAAAGGATATGAAGGACCAAAAATATCGATAGTTGATTTTAATTCTGACGGCTTAGATGATATCTTTATTGGAGGAGCAAAAAAACATCCTGGAGCACTATATATTCAAGATGTTAATGGCCTATTTTCATTATCTCAACAGGATGTTTTTGAAAAAAATAGTGTCAATGAAGATACAGATAATATTTTCTTTGATGCCGATAACGATGGCGATCAGGACCTACTTGTTGTCTCTGGTGGTAATGAATTCAAATCAGGAGCAGCCTTGGTACCAAGATTATACCTCAATGAATTCGGAACATTAAAATTAAGTGATAATTTTAATAATATTGAGATAAATGCATCTGTTGTTAAAACATTTGATCTCGATGCCGATGGAGATCTGGATATCGTTATAGGTGCAAATGCACTACCTCAGCAATTTGGGAAATCTGCAAAGAACTATATTTTTGAAAATGATGGTCAAGGAAACTTTAAAGATGTTAGTGAAACTAAAGCAGTAGGATTTTCAAATATTGGCCTTATTGAAGATATTGTGATTGTTGATCTGGATGGCGATGGATTTCCAGATTTTATTACTGTAGGCCATTGGATGCCAATTTCGGTATTTATATATGATGGAAAACGATTTAAATTACAAAGAAACAACAACCTTGAAAAATCCAACGGTTGGTGGAATAGTATTATTGCGGAAGATTTTGACAAGGATGGCGACATAGATCTTATTGTTGGCAATTGGGGGTTAAACACACGATTAAGGGCCTCGGATAAAGAACCTCTACAGTTATATAGGAATGATTTTGATGATAATGGTACCTCAGAACAAATAGTTACTTACTATACTCAGGGTACGGAAACAGTGTTTTCTTCAAAAGATGAACTGACAAAACAGTTACCCATGTTGAATAAAAAGTTTCTTTCTTATAGCGATTTTGCAAAAGCTGAATTCTCAGAATTATTCGATAAAGAAAAAATTAAAAATGCATATAAAAAACAAGTTTTTGAATTGGCAAGTTGTTATTTTGAAAATACTGGCAATGGTAAATTCATTTGTAAAAAATTGCCTTTTTTAACACAGGCCTCATCAATAGAAATATTATACGCAAGCGATTTTAATAATGATGGCTTTAAGGATATATTAATAGCTGGAAATAATTATCATATTAGTACACAACTAGGTAGATTAGATGCTTTTCATGGAATTTTACTACTCAATGATCAAAATGGCTTTTTTACAATTAAAAAAAATCAATCGTTTGATATTTCAGGTCCGGCAAGAGACATTAAAAAACTAGAAGTAAGTGGAAAGGAGTACTTAATAGTTTCCATAAATAATAATACTCCAATATTTTTTAAAAAAACTAAAAACTAAAACAAAATGAATTTTCAACTATTTAAAGAGATATGCATTTTTCTGATAATCATACCTTTATTTTATTCTTGTGGATCGAATAAAGAAGAAGAACTAATAACAAAGGAAGAGGGTTTAACATTGTTCACACTGTTGTCTCCTGAAGAGACCGGTATAGATTTCATTAACGAAGTTGTAAACCAAAAAAACTTTAATATCTTTAAATACAGAAACTTTTATAATGGTGGTGGCGTAGCCATTGGCGATATCAATAATGACGGACTTGCGGATATTTATATGACAGCCAATATGGGGGCCAACAAACTCTATTTGAATAAAGGAAATTTTAAGTTTGAAGATATTTCTGAATCTGCTGGTATTATAGGTAATAAACCTTGGTCAACCGGCGTAACTATGGTTGACATTAACCAGGATGGCTTATTGGATATTTATGTTAGTAATGCCGGTAATATGAAAGGTAATAATCACGACAACGATTTGTATATTAATAACGGCGACCTAACTTTTACTGAGAAGGCTTCAGCATATAATCTGGCTAAAACTGGCTTTAGTACACATGCAACTTTTTTTGATTATGATAAGGATGGTGATCTGGACGTATATATCCTCAATAACAGTAATATACCTGTAAGTAGTTTAGGTTATGCCGAGCAAAGAGAAGTTCGAGCCCAGGATTGGGAAGGTGTCCCTGATATATTTAAAGGGGTTGGAGACATGCTGCTGCGTAACGATGGAAATATATTTACTGATGTCAGTGAAAAAGCAGGGATTTATGGTAGCCTAATAGGTTTTGGTCTAGGAGTAATGATCAGCGATATAAATGGTGATCTATATCCCGATATTTATGTTTCTAACGACTTTTATGAACGTGATTATTTATATATAAACAATAAGGATGGTACGTTTACGGAAGAGATTAAAAAATGGACTTCACATTTGTCTCTTTCCGCTATGGGAATTGATATGGCTGATATTAATAATGATGGAAATATAGATGTTTTTGTTACCGATATGCTGCCAGAAGGAGACCAACGTGTTAAAAGCGTAATGGAATTTGAAGGATATAATATCTTTAAATTAAAGCAAAGCAAAGATTTTTACCAACAATACATACAAAATACCCTGCAGCTAAACAATGGAAATAACACCTTTTCTGAAGTAGCTTTTTATAGTGGTGTGGCTAAAACTGATTGGAGTTGGGCCGGACTTCTATTCGATATGGATAACGATGGATTTAGAGACATTTATATAACCAATGGGATAAATCATGACCTTACAGATCTTGACTTTGTTGATTTTTTTGCTAATGATATTATTCAAAATATGGCGCTTACCGGTAAAAAGGAATCTATTGACTCAATTATTAATAAAATGCCAATAGCACTTCAGTCTAACTACGCATATATGAATAACCATGATATAACATTCACTGACAAAACTAAATCTTGGGGACTTAAAATTCCTAGTTTATCTAATGGTGCTGCCTATGCTGATTTAGATAATGATGGTGATTTAGATATGGTAATCAATAATGTAAACATGAAAGCCTATGTATATAAAAACAATGCGGAAACGGTTACAAATAACAATTATATTAAACTTAAGTTTGAAGGAAACAAAAAAAATAATTTTGCCATTGGCACTACTGTAAAATTATACTACGATAATAATATTGTTTTACAAGAACTTATTCCTTCCCGGGGTTTTCAATCATCGATGGAATATACAATGACCATAGGGTTAGGAACAACAAACATTATCGATTCATTAAGAGTTATTTGGCCGGATGATAAGACTCAAAAATTGATGAATGTAAAGGCCAATCAGTTCCTTAAATTTAAACAGATCGATGCAAAAGAAAAATATATTCCTATTAAAAATAATATTAGGAAAACACTTTTTAAGGAACTCCCAAATAAGCAATTAATTGCTCATAAAGAAAATAGTTACTCTGATTTTGATTTTGAAGGTCTTATCTCTAAAATGCTCTCACAAGAAGGTCCTGCGATGTCAATTGCAGATATTAATGGCGATGGTAATGAAGATATTTATTTAGGTGGTGCCAAAAGACAAGCTGGTACAATTTATTTAAATAACGGTAATGGAAACCTTAAAAGATCCTTACAAAAAGCATTAGAATCTGACGCCGCTTTCGAAGATACAGCTTCTGCCTTTTTTGATGCTGATGGCGATGGAGATATTGATCTTATGGTTGGTACTGGAGGCAATCAGGTTGGAGAAGAAAAAACATATAAAACACGTTTGTATTTAAATGATGGCAAAGGTAATTTTACAAAATTTGAACATTATTTACCCTCTACGTACAACAATATCTCGGTTATCAGTCCTTTTGATTTTGATAGCGATGGAGATATGGATGTGTTTATAGGTTCAAGAAGTGTAGTAGGTACCTATGGCATTGATGCCCAACATTTATTTTTAGAAAATAAGGGAGATGGTACATTTGTTGATGCCACTGAGCGTTTAGCATATGATCTTAAAGACGGTGGTATGATTACTAATGCTATATGGGCTGATATTGATGGGGATAACAAAAAGGATCTCGTCACAATTTCTGAGTGGGGAACAGCTATAATTTACAAAAATTCTGGAAGAGCATTATCTAAATTTTCATCAGATCTGGATAATTATTATGGCTGGTGGAATGTTATCGAAGCAGCTGATTTGGATAATGATGGCGATTTGGATCTCATTATTGGTAATCAAGGCAGTAATACTGCTTATAAAACCTCTGAAGAGAACCCAATGAAAATGTGGATCAATGATTTTGATAATAATGGCACGATTGAACAGGTCGTTACACGAAATTTTGATGGAAGAGACTTTCCAATTCACATGAAAAAAGAGCTGACAAATCAAATGGTCTCCTTAAAGAAACAAAATCTTAAAGCATCTGAATATGCAAAAAAATCCATAGATGAACTATATACATCTGAAATTCTAAAAAATACTATCATGAAAAAAACTACAATTGCAGAATCTATCATTGCAATAAATGAGGGTAACGGAAAATTCACGATTAAAAAGCTTCCGTATAATTTACAGTTATCCTGTGTTTGTGGAATTACTTGTATAGATATTAATAATGACGGGTTTATGGATATTATTACAGGTGGTAATAATTTTGAATTTAAGCCACAATATTCCCGAATGGATGCCAACTATGGAAGTGTACTATTGGGCGATGGAAAAATGGGATTCACCTGGCAAAATTATGATACTAGTGGATTTTTTGTTAAAAATGAAATAAAACATATAAAACAGTTTAAGGACAAAAGTGGTAAAACTTATATAATTACTGCAATAAATAATAATAAACCTAAGATATTTTCAATTAATGAATAAAAATATTATATATCTCATATGCATCGTATTGAATATTGGTTGCAGTCAAAAAGAAGGAAGTGTTTTTGAGAATCCATCGTTCGATAAAACTGGTATTTCCTTTAACAATACCATTACTGAAACAGATGATCTTAATATTTTAGATTACCTCTATTTCTATAATGGTGGTGGTGTTGCAATTGGTGACATCAACAATGATGAACTTCCTGATATTTATTTTTCAGGAAATCAAGTTAAAAACAAACTATATCTTAATAAGGGCAATCTAGAATTTGAAGACATCACTATAAAAGCGGGTGTTTCAGGTAATAGCACATGGAATACCGGTTCTGTAATGGCAGATGTAAATGGGGATGGACTTTTAGATATATATGTTTGTTCTGTTGTTGGTATAAACGGTTTTATTGGACACAATGAATTGTATATCAATAATGGCGATAATACCTTTACAGAAAGTGCCGCCAAATATGGATTGGATTTTGAGTCTTATAGTTCTAATGCAACTTTTTTAGATTATGATCTTGATGGTGATTTAGATATGTATATTCTCAATCATGCAGTTCACACACAAGAATCTTTTGGTCATGCCAATTTGCGAAATACCAGAAACTTCCAAACCGGAGATAAATTAATGCGTAATGATGGAAATAAATTTACTGATGTAAGTGAACAGGCAGGTATTTATGGAGGTGTTAATGGTTATGGCCTTGGCGTATCCGTATCAGATTTTAATCAAGATGGTTGGCCTGATATTTATGTAGGTAATGATTTTCATGAAGATGATTACTATTATATTAATAATGGTGATGGTACTTTTACAGAGCGTTTAAAAGAATTTTTTGGACATACTACACGATTTTCAATGGGAAATGATGTAGCTGACCTTAATCATGATGGTTGGCCTGATATTATATCCTTAGATATGCTTCCTGAAGACGAAAAAGTCTTGAAATCATCTGAAGGAGATGATGATTTTCAAATTCAAAAATTACGTACCAAGCGTTACGGGTATCATTATCAGTTTACAAGAAATATGCTTTACATAAATCAGCAAAATGGAAATTATACAGAAACTGCATTACTAAGTGGCATAGCTGCAACTGATTGGAGTTGGAGTGCCCTTTTTGCAGATTATAATCAGGATGGAGAACAGGATTTATTCATTTCCAACGGTATCCCAAAACGACCAAACGATCTTGATTTTATAAAATTCGTGTCCAATAAACAAATTCAAAAAAAAATTATTAATACTAAATTAGTCGACCAGCAAGCTATTGATATGATGCCTTCTGGAAAAGTACACAACTATATTTTTAAAGGAGGAAATAATACTGTTTTTCAAGATAAATCAGGCGATTGGATTATTAAGGACAGTCTTATTTCTGGAGCAACGGCCTTTGGTGACCTAGACAATGATGGTGATCTTGATCTGGTGATCAATAATATCAATAGTCCTGCTTCTCTCTACATTAATAAAACCAACGAGAAAGCCAACTATCTAAAAATTAAATTCAACTATTCTAATCCAAATAAGTTTGGAATTGGTACCAAAGTGTTTTCTTACCATAAGGGTAAACTTCAATACAAAGAACTATACACGGTAAGAGGTTTTCAATCATCTTCAGAACCCTTAATTCATTTTGGATATGCAAATGTAAAAATGGTAGATTCGATCAAGATAGTTTGGCCTGATAAAACTTTTCAACTATTAAAAAATGTGACAACCAATCAAACTTTAATTATTGCTCCTGAAAAAACTAAACCATTTGACTATAAATCTCTTCAGTCAAAACAAGATATAATATTCAAAAAAGTTAAAGGTAATCTCGACATAAATTTTAAGCATACAGAAGATAGTTATATTGATTTCAACAGGCAGAAACTTATTCCGTATAGGGTATCTGACAGGGGTCCTGCAACTGCTGTAGGCGATATTAATGATGATGGTAAAGAAGATGTTTTCTTTGGAGGTTCTAAACATATACCCTCAAAGATCTATATACAAACAGATTCCGTTTATATTGAAAAAAAGATCATTTCGATTGCAAATGATTCTATTAAAGAAGATGTTTCAGCCATAATTGCTGATTTCAATAATGATGGAAAAAATGATCTGTTCCTCGGTTCAGGAGGAGCCGATTTCTACAATAAAATGAAACCTCTCTTAGATAGTTATTATATACAAAAAGATTCGATATTTGAAATTATAAAACTTCCTGAATATTTTGAAAATGCATCGGTCATTAAAGCCAATGATATTGACAATGATGGAGATTTAGACCTCTTTGTAGCCAGCAATGTGGTTTCTAATGATTTTGGAAAAATACCAAATTCCTATATCCTGATTAACGATAAAGGCAATTTTTCGCTTGTAAAGAATGAGGCTTTACAAAATGCAGGAATGATAACTGATGCCGTTTGGGATGATTTTGATAATGATGGTATTAAAGACCTTATAGTTGTTGGCGAGTGGATGCAACCAAGGTTTTTTAAAAATAATACTGGAACATTAAATGAAGTACAATTATTAAATAAAAATATTAATGGTTTGTGGCAGAGCATAATCCCTTTTGATCTGGATGATGATGGTGATATGGATTACTTACTTGGAAATTGGGGTATCAATACAAAGTTCAAAGCTTCAAACAAATATCCGATGAAAATGTACTATGCGGATTTTGACCAGAATGGTAGTACGGAAACCATAGTTACTACAGAAAAAGATGGTAAATATTTTCCTTTGCTAGGTCTAGATGAACTATCCGGTCAATTGGTAGGTCTTAGAAAAAAATTCAATTCCTATAAAGATTTTGCTGGCAAATCTATTGATGAAATTTTCGATAAAAAAACATTGAATATTACAAATATATTAGAAGTAAACACCTTAGAATCCGGCTATTTAAAAAATGAAAACGGCAAGTTTACTTTTATTCCCTTTCAAGCTGAATTACAAGTTTCTCCTATAACGGTCTTTTTGAATTATGATTTTGATAATGACGGTAAAAATGAAATCTTAGCCGCCGGAAATTACTTTGGAGTAAAACCATTTCATGGCAGATTTGATTCCTTCTCAGGCGCTCTGATAAAAGGCGAAAATAAAATAATTTTAGGTCATAAAATTGGATTGGATTTGGCACAAAAATCAGTTAGACATCTAAATATTATAACCTTAAATAATAGAGCCTATTTATTGGTTACCATAAATGATAATATGGCTCAAGTTTATGAATTAAATAATTAAAAGTTAAATTATATAAAAATGAAAAAGCAATTAGTATTAATGTTAGCATTTACACTTTTGATTTCTTGTAATAAAAAAGAGGAACCCATAGTGATTACCCCCCAAAATTTTCATGAAACAGTAGATAAGGTTGTAGAAATAATGGTTCATGACATTTTTTCTCCTCCTGTGGCAAGTAGGATTTTTGCCTACCCAAACATTGCGGCCTATGAAATTATTGCACAAAAAAATGATGAGTATTTGTCTTTAAACAAGCAGGTTACTGATCTTACCGATATCCCCAAAGCAGACGTTTCAGAACCAATAAATTATCAATTGGCTGCATTAATTGCACATATTGATCTTAGTAAACGATTGATTTTTTCTGAAAAAACCTTGGAAATCTACCGAGATAGTCTTTATCGAGTTTGGAAATTAAAAAACTCTTCGGAATTCAAGGCATCTAAACTTTATGGTTTGGAAGTAGCAAATCACATTGCTTTATGGATGGATAAAGATAATTACAAACAAACAAGAACAATGTCAAAATTTACTATTAATTCTGATGACCCTGAAAGGTGGCAACCTACGCCACCTGCATATATGGATGGTCTTGAACCCCATTGGAGTAAAATACGTCCCTTTGTTATAGATTCAGCAGCTCAGTTTAAACCGCTACCACCGCCTAAGTTTTCTATGGAGAAAGGCTCTGATTTTTATAAAGAGCTTAAAGAAGTATATGATATAAGTAACCAGATTACTGAAAATGGTGATGCATCAGAAGAAGTAGAAATTGCTCAGTTTTGGGATTGTAACCCATATGTTTCAGTTACTCGTGGACATTTGATGTTTGCTACTAAAAAAATTACTCCAGGTGCCCACTGGATAGGTATATGCAAGATTGCCTGTAAAAAATCAAATTATGATTTTGATAAAACGGTTTATGCATATACCAAAACAGCTATAGCTATTGCGGACGCATTTATAAGTTGTTGGGATGAGAAATATCGTAGTAATCTTATCAGACCCGAAACATTGATCAATGAACATATTGATGAAAACTGGAAACCTATTTTACAAACTCCTCCATTTCCTGAATACACGAGCGGTCATTCTGTAGCTTCGGGAGCTGCTGCTGTTGCATTAACAGATGTTTTTGGCGATGATTTCTCATTTGATGATGATACCGAATTACAATATGGCTTACCTGTAAGAAGTTTTACTTCGTTTAATCAGGCGGCAAATGAGGCAGCAATTAGTAGAATGTACGGCGGTATTCATTATCGTGCAGCCGTAGAAATAGGAGTTAAACAAGGAAGAGATCTCGGTAAGTTTGTAGTAAAGAATCTTACCATGATCTCAAACGATTGATACATTAAAATCTAACAATTATATTTTATGATATTAAAAGAAAAATCCATTTTAGTTGGTAGGTCATTCATTTATTGGAGAATTGCACAAGTTTTATTCGGCTTAATTGGTTTAAGTATTTTCTTATTTCTGATTTTTATTCCTGACATTGGAATTCATGCCTTCTGGAATGTTTTAATTCCAATAGCCCCTGCATTATTAGTGGTATCTACCGGACTTTGGAGGAATATTTGTCCATTGGCCTCTATTTCACTTATATCCCGACATCTCGGTTTTTCTAATAATAAAAAACTCAAAGTCAAACAACAGGCAAAGCTCCAGTTAATCTCAGTCGTTTTATTATTTATGATTATACCCTTAAGACACACTTTATTTAACACCAATGGACCGGCAACAGCGGTTTTAATTGGTGTAACAACTTTATTTGCTGTTGTCCTAAGTTTTAAATATGATTGGAAAAGTGCCTGGTGTTCTGGATTGTGTCCAATACACCCAGTTGAAAAACTGTACGGGAGAAAAAGTTTATTTGAATTACCTAATGCACATTGTAGTTCATGTGTCAACTGTGTTAGTGTTTGTCCAGATTCTACCACCAATATTCACCCTCTTTATAAAAAGAAAAAGAAATTCAACCAAAGAATTTTAGGAACTTTAATGATTGGTGGATTCCCAGGTTTTATTTGGGGTTGGTTTCATGTACGGGATTATAATAATGGTGAAGGTTGGAATTATTTATTTTCTACTTATGCATATCCTTTTTTAGCGATGACTGTTACTTTGGTTTTGTTTCTTATTTTGAAAAAATTATTTACCAATAAATATGAAAATTTAATTATTGATCTTTTTGCAACTTCAGCAGTTTCAGTATATTATTGGTACCGCCTTCCTGCCCTTTTTGGATTCGGTTTATTTCCTAGTGATGGCATGTTAGTTGACTTGAGTAATTCTATGCCAAGCTGGTTTCCAAGTATATTGCAAATATCAACAACAATTTTTTTTATATGGTGGTTAAATATCAATAAAAAGCAAACGACCAGTTGGCTATTAAGACCAGCCTATGACAAACAAAATAAATCTATTGTTAATATTATTAATCCTATAACATAAAATTAAACAATAAAACATCTCTTAAATAATCTAAAAAACAATTAACTGACTTATTAAATGAAAAAAATTAAATATATAGTTCCAATCATTCTTATAGGATATTTAACGTGGTATTTATTTATAAAACCCTATGATTATTTGGTTAGCTTTAAAGCAAAAACATTTCCGGGAACAATTAATCAATCCATAAAAACCTGGAGCTACGCATTAGATGATTCAAATATTATTGAGCAAGATGATATACATATTTTAAAGCAAAAGATTTCTTTCAAGGACTCCACCTACATATATAAATGGGAAATAAATGCTCTAAGTGATTCTACATCAAAAGTAAAAGTGTACATAACTGATGTCAATCACAGTTTAATGAATAAAATAACCATTCCTTTTGGTTATACAGATTTTGAAAAAAGAACCAAAAAATCTATACTTGACTTTCATAAAAAACTCAATGAACATATAAAAAAATTCAAAATAACTATTGAAGGCAAAAGCGAATTAAAATCTACATATTGTGCTTTTGTATCTATCAAAGGTCGTCAAATAGGTAAAGCGTCTGGCATGATGCAAAATTATTCACTATTAAGTACAATTCTTTTTGAAAATAATGTGGAGCTAAATGGTCACCCCTTTGTTGAAATAACCTATTGGGATATGACAAAGGATAGTATTCATTATAATTTTTGCTATCCAATAATAAAAAGCGATTCTTTGCCTAATCATAAAT